>CAIJWY010000054.1 GCA_903824455.1 uncultured Micrococcales bacterium | reverse complement strand
GCTAATCATTGCCCTCGCAATCATTACCGTTCCGATTCTCGAAAGTGCTTGGCGAAAGAACTGGCTTCCATACAAGTTCTTTATTGCCACGAGCGTTGCCGTTATCGGCCTTGCCCTGCTCATCATGGGCAACGGTTTCGTTGAACCAAACATCGGTGACCTGTTCATGTTCATCGCCATGATTATTAGAACCTTTCACTTCGTGATTCTTGGGCGCCTAACCCAAGGAAAAACCTTCTCGCCGGTGAACCTAACCACGGTTATGGTTTCAACCTCGGGGCTAATCATGCTCACCATCAATCCGGTCGCGGCAATCGACACCGCTTCCACCTACAGCTCTGGCAACTGGACATCGATGCTGTTTCTTTCACTGCTCTGCACGTCGTTCGCATTCATCGGCATGAACTGGGCCGTCAAGCACACCTCGGCATCCAGAGCCAGCCTCCTTCTTGGAACCGAACCGGTTTGGGCAACCATCATCGCCATAACTATCGGCGGGGAACTCATCGGTGCCATCGGGGCACTTGGCGCAGTTTTGGTTATTGGTTCAACCTATTGGGGTCAAGCAATTGAGTCGAAACATCGACTCAAATGACCAAATACACCACAATTCTTTGGGATCTCGATGGCACCATTATCAACTCCTTTCCCGGAGTCTTCGAGTCTTTCAACCACACCTTTCGAACGCTCGGAATGCCTGAAGTAACAGCGGAGCAGATGAAACCATTTATGGGCCCGCCTCTCAGAACCACCTTTAGAGATGTTCTCAAACTGGAACCAGAAAAGGTCGAAGAATGTATTGCTGTTTATCGCGACTTCTATCTAAACCAGGGCGGAGCACTGAACTGCTACCTTTACCCCGGCATCATCGAAACCATCCAGAAGGCGAAAGCCGCTGGAATCACCAATTCCCTAGCAACCTCAAAGGCTGAACGAGGAACCAGGCTGGTTGGCGAGCATTACGATTTCCTCAAATACTTTGATGTTTTGGGAACCGCAACGAACGACCAGACCAGAAACACAAAGACCGACGTAATCACCTATGCAATTGGTGAATTACAAAATCTGAACGCCGACCTCACCAAAGTAATTCTCATTGGTGATCGAATCCACGATGTTGAAGGCGCAAGAGAGCACGGCATCGAAGTGTGCTTGGTCACATGGGGTTTCGGTAACGAAGAAGAGTGGTCTGAAGCCGACTATCTAGTGAACAACACCAAAGAGCTCGAAGAACTGCTAGGCCTTTAGCCGAACCAAAACCTCATTGCGCCTCAAGAACGCCGGCATAAATGGTGGGTTATAACGTGCACTCGTAAGAGGTCCATCGGTCACTAGACCCAACTTCTCAACAGCCCTAAGAAGATCTCGGCCCTTTGACTCCAGTTTGTCATCGCTCCAGGCACCCGAATAAACCAGTGCCGCGTATTTCCCGGCCGGTACTTTCTTAATCTCGATTGACGAATTTCTTGGCACCGGAATCGAACCCAACGAAACATCCTTGGGAACCACGAATGAAATCAACCAACCGGTGTCCCCAGCGGTCTGTTGAACCGGCGAAGTCATCTCAATTTTCTGGTTAGCCGAGTTTTCTCCGCTGATGTAATTGAATAATCTTCGGAAAGCGAGGCTCGAAGCCATCGATAGATCCGACTCGTTTTTCACATGACATTCGGCTACCCAGTATTCGTCGTAGTCACGAATCTCGATTCCCTCAGCTGAACGAACAACACGGTATTCAGGTTTCTCTATGGCCATACCCTGAGCCTAACCCCACTAGCGCATCACTTCTCAATCAAGTAAACTAATGAAGTTGCTTTAGGCAACACCAACGCGTTTGTAGCTCAACGGATAGAGCATCTGACTACGGATCAGAAGGTTGGGGGTTCGAGTCCCTCCAAGCGCACGAAAGCCCGGTTTCTTCTCACGAGAACCGGGTTTTTCACTTTTTAGGAGTTTGCTATTCCGTTCAGAAATGAAGTTCGACTGAGGCTTCGAAGAAGTAGCCCTGAGGCAAAAGTTGGTTTAGACCGACTCCAAAACTACTGCGGAGCCTTGGCCGCCGCCGCCACAGATACCTGCGGCACCAATCTGACCAGAGCCCAGTTGCTGGATTGTGCGGGCAAGATGTCCAACAATGCGAACCCCCGATGCCCCAATCGGGTGCCCAAGGGCAATTGCACCGCCGTGGACATTCACAATGGCGGGGTCAATACCAAGATCTTTGGTTGACTGAACTCCAACAGCAGCAAATGCTTCATTAATTTCTACTGCTTTGAGGTCAGAGATGCGGAGCTGCACCCGCGACATAGCTGCCTTGATGGCGTTCGAAGGTTGTGAGTGTAATGAATAGTCAGGGCCGCTCACGAACGCAGTTGACAACACTTTCGCAATACCTTGGGTGTTCAGTTCATGAGCTTTTGCCTCGCTCATCAGAATAACGGCAGCTGCACCATCGGTGAGCTGTGAGGAGTTTCCGGCGGTGATAGTTCCGTCAGCACCGAAAGCGGGGCGAAGCTTTGCAAGCGTTTCCTCTGTGGTTTCGGGGCGGATACCGTCATCCTTGGCAAGAATCTGAGAGCCATTGCGTCCCACAATTTCGAAGGGCGCAATTTCATCCGAAATAAAGTTTTCAGAAGCATCTGCATTCTGATGAGACAGTGCGGCGAGAGCGTCTTGGGAAGAACGCGATATTCCCAAAGGGTAGATGTAGTCCTCGGTAGACGCTCCCATCGAACGAAGCTCAAACGCATCTGTGAGTCCATCAAACTCGAGAGTGTCAATCATAGTGACAGGGCCATACTTCTTGCCGCCGCGTGCACCCACCCAGGCGTGTGGAGCGAGGGACATCGATTCTTGGCCAACGGCGACGACGACATCCGCCTCACCCGCTTCGATAAGTCGAACTCCGGCAGCGATGGCTTCTATGCCTGAGAGGCAGACAGCATTAAGTGTCATTGCGGGAGTGCTGAGAGGTATTCCAGCGATGACTGCTGCCTGGCGAGCAGGATTTTGACCTGCACCACCTTGAAGCACCTGACCGCCATAAACATAATCCACGCTTTCAGCATCGATACCTGCATTGATCAATGCTGCTGAGATTGCATGGGCGCCAAGATTTACTGCAGTCACCCTTGATAGGGCACCATTCATCTTGGCGAATGGGGTGCGGGCAAAGCCGACAATAAGAGCTGACATGTGTGTAGCCTTTCGGGGTTAAGCGGTGAGTTTAACGGTGAACGTTGCGCCGGTTTTCTCAGTGATTTCGTCAACAGTGACCCCGGGGGCCAGTGCAGTCAGAACTAGACCGTCTGCAGAAACATCAAAAACCGCGATGTCGCTAATGATGCGATTAACGCAACGGGCGCCGGTAAGAGGAAGGTCGCACTCTTCGACGATCTTGGGAGTTCCGTCTTTGGCTACGTGCTCGGTGACAACAATTACGCGTGGTGTTCCGGCAACGAGATCCATAGCGCCACCCATACCCTTCACAAGTTTTCCGGGGATAGTCCAGTTGGCGAGGTCACCCTTGCCGGAAACCTGCATGGCTCCCAAAATTGCAATAGAAACATGGCCGCCGCGAATCATGCCAAATGAGGTTGCGGAGTCAAAATAACTTCCTCCAGGCAGCAGAGTTACAGTTTGCTTTCCTGCGTTGATGAGATCGGCGTCCTCGTCCCCCTCAAAAGGAAAAGGTCCCATTCCGAGTAATCCATTTTCACTTTGCAAGGTCACGTGCACTCCTTCAGGGAGTTGATTTGCCACGAGCGTGGGGATCCCAATTCCAAGATTGACGTAATCACCATTGTTAAGTTCTTGAGCGGCAATGGATGCCATCTCCTCGCGCGACCATGCCATAGTTATGCCACCTCTGTCTGGTTGTGAGAGCGAACAGTTCGTTGTTCAATTTCTTTTTCCCGAGGAGTAGATTGCAACAGGTGCTGCACAAAGATTCCTGGGGTCACGATCATGTTGGGGTTGAGATAGTCCTGGACTATGTCCTCTGCTTCAGCAACAGTAACCTTGCCACATTGGGCAACTAATGGATTGAAGTTCCTGGCCGTGTGACGGTAGATTAGGTTGCCTTCCCGATCAGCCATATATGCGTGCACAAGAGAGATGTCTGCAACAATTCCGCGTTCGAGAATGTAGGTATCCCCAGCAAATTCCTTGTGCTCTTTGCCTTCAGCAACAGGGGTGCCCACACCTGTTTTTGTGTAGAAGCCAGGAATACCCGAACCTCCAGCTCGCATACGTTCAGCGAGAGTACCTTGAGGAACGAATTCCACTTCGAGTTCTCCGCTTAGGTACTGCTCTGCAAAGAGCTTGTTCTCTCCCACATAGGACGCAAGGACTTTCTTGACCTGGTGATTTTCTAGCAGAAGGCCCAGGCCCTTACCGTCGACGCCCATGTTGTTCGAGATGATGGTCAAGTCGGTCGCACCCGAGTCGCGTAATGCCTCAATCAGGTCAGTAGGGTTGCCACTGAGTCCAAACCCACCAACTGCAATTGTGGCGCCATCAAAAACGAGTTCCGCAATAACTTGCTTTGCGGAAGATTTCATCTTGGACATTTCTGCCTATGCCTTTCAAGGTTTCGATTTATTTAAGAGAGTACTCGAGTACTTTGGCACGATGGTTAGTTATCTTCTCGAGCCATGTCAGAAAGTCTTTTCATCCCGCCATGAGCAGACTGTCCACCATCTATGGGTATCTCTGCACCAGAAATATAGGAAGAGTTATCTGAAAGCAGGAAGCTCACTGTTGGTGAAACATCCTCGACGTCACCGAGTCGGCCCAGAGGGTTTTCTGCAAGAGTATGTTTCAAATAAGCGTCCGGAGCAGTAGCGGTCATCGGAGTCTTGATGAAACCAGGATGAATGATATTCACTCGAATTCCCAGGTGACCCAGCTCCAGGCTTGCTACACGCGCGAGACCTCGAACTGCCCATTTGCTGACGGTGTACGCAACAGGAAAGTGTCCGGTCATCGATGCCAATGAACCCACAAGCACGATAGATCCACCTTGGTTCATCAGAGGTGAGAGTGCCTGGATTCCTAACAGGCTTCCTGTCAGGTTGACGTCCATTACTTTCTGGAAGCTTGCCAGGTCGATGTCGTTGAGACGGGCACGGTTAGTGATGCCTGCGTTATTCACAAAGCCATGAATGTTTTTGTGGCTGCGTGAAATCTCAGTTGTGAGAGCACCCCAGCTTGCTTCACTTGCAATATCAAGCTGGAAATAGGAGATCGAGGAGGGCGCTTCATCAAGCCACTCAGGTTCTTTAACGATGTCCGCTGCAATCACTGTGGCACCGCGCTTGGCCATATAGAAGGCTTCGGCTGCACCCTGGCCGCCTGCGGCGCCGGTGACGACAACCACTTTTCCTTCGAGCTCCACGTTAAACGCCTCTTTCTTCATGAGTAGATGTTTCCAGCCTCCCAGTAGGTTGGCACATAGGGCACCCGCTATCTCTTATAACTGCTATTCAAATCTGCGTGTTCCCCTGCAGAGGTTGGCGAGGATAACTTCAACATAATTAATTAATCAACCTTAAGGATTCATTATGGACAAACTTCTTTCGCACATAGCTCACCTTGAAATCACGAGCCCTGACGTTCAGGCATCGTCGGACTTTTACACCCAGAAGTTCGGTATGCGTCAGGTAGACATGATCGACGGCATCGCCTACCTCCGTTGCTGGGACGACCACTACCGTTACTCACTCGTAGTTAGCCCAGGCCCTCAGCCTTCGTTGAAGAACATGGCATGGCGTACCTCGAGCCCAGAGGCTCTCGAAATCGCAGCTAAGAATGTTGCTGCTACTGGTGCAGAGATCACCTGGCTCGATGGCGGACACGGCCACGGCCGTGCTTTCGAATTCAAGGGCCCAGACGGACACCGCATGAAGATTGTCTGGGAAGTCGAGCGCTTCGTTGCAAGCCCAGAGGAAAAGTCGATCTTCCCCGACCGTCCAGAGAAGCGCAGCAGCCACGCAGCTGCTCCTCGATTCCTCGATCACGTCACCGTTTGCTCTAAAGATGTTCGTAAGTTCGCTGCCTTTTACCGCGACACCCTCGGTTTCCGTGCGATGGCTTTCACCGACCTAGACGAAGCACCCATCACAGTATTCGGCGTTCTGACTACCAACGAAAAGTCTCACGACCTTGGTGTTGTCCTTGACACTGCCGAGATGCCTGCCCGCGTCAACCACATTGCGTTCTGGGTTGATGCTCGCGAGGACCTCTCACGTGCCGCTGATGTCATCATGGAGAACGGCACTCCGATGGAGTACGGCCCCTCAATCCACGGTATCGGCGAGCAGAGCTACCTCTACTTCCGTGAGCCAAGCGGTCTGCGTATTGAGCTGAACTCCGGTGGTTACCGCAACTACGTACCTGACTGGGAGCCAAACACCTGGAGCCCTGCTGAAGGTTCTAACAACATGTTCCGCAACAACGTCATGCCTCACTCGATGACAGAGTCCTTCCCTCCAGCAGAAGGATTTACGGCTACTGAAGACGGTGCTTCCGATGAAATGAAGGAACTGCTGCTCAACCCTTACTCTGTTCAGGGCAACGGCTAAGGTATAAAAATGACTACTCGACTCAAGGGAAAAGTTGCCCTTGTGACCGGCGGCGCCCGGGGCATGGGTGAATCCCATGCCCGGGGCATCGTCGCCGAGGGCGGCAAAGTCGTCATCGCAGATGTTCTTGATGCAGACGGCAACAAGCTTGCACAGGAGCTGGCTCCAAATGCAATATTCGTTCACCTTGATGTGACGAGCACCGCTGATTGGGATAACGCTATTGCTGAGACAATCAAAGCTTTTGGCACTCTCAACGTGCTAGTCAATAATGCCGGCATCTTGACTGTTGCACCGATTGGTGATCTCACTGATGAACAATGGGATCGTCTTATCGGCATCAACCTAACTGGAACTTTCAAGGGAATCAGGGCAGCAGCTCCTGTTCTCACCGCGAATGCTCCGAGTTCAATTATTAATGTGTCATCGACAGCTGGTCTTGCGGGTTTCTCTGGCGGCACGGCATATGTTTCATCAAAGTTTGCAATCAGGGGTCTGACAAAGGCTGCCGCGGTTGAGTTTGGCCGTGACGGTGTGCGAGTGAACTCCATTCACCCAGGTAATGTGAACACACCCATGACGGCTGGTTTCTCAGATGCCAAGGTGCCACATGTCCCTATGAATCGCTTCGGAGAAGCTTCCGAAATCACCAACATGGTGATTTTCCTCGCCAGCGATGAAAGCTCATTCTCTACCGGTGCCGAGTTTGTTGCCGATGGTGGCGAACGAGCAGGTAACGCCACACCATTCTCATAATCCACGACTTCGAGAAATGAGATTCAGTATGAATCGGCTAGCAGGAAAAGTTGCACTCATTTCTGGCGGCGCACGCGGTATGGGAGAGTCACATGCCCGCAACATAGTGGCTGAGGGTGGCCAGATTGTCATTGCTGACGTTTTAGATGATCTAGGTCAAGCACTAGCCGAGGAGCTTGCCCCGAACGCTCTCTATGTTCATCTCGACGTTACTAGCACTTCGGATTGGGACAACGCGGTTGCTAAGGCAGTCGAAGCTTTCGGCAAGCTCAATGTGTTAATTAACAACGCCGGAATATTGATTTATGCTCCGATGACCACCATTACAGATGAGCAATGGGACAAGCTGATCTCAATCAACCTCACGGGCTCATTTAAAGGAATACGTGCGGCCTCAGCAGCATTGATTCGTTTCGCACCCAGTTCAATCATTAACATCTCTTCGACCGCAGGGTTGATGGGCTCCGCAGGTGGATCCGCATATGTTTCCTCAAAGTTTGGAGTGAGAGGTCTGACCAAGGCTGCTGCAGTTGAGTTCGGCCGTGATGGGGTCAGGGTGAACTCGGTCCACCCTGGAAATATTGCCACCCCCATGACGGCGGGGATGACTATGCCTTTTAGTCACGTACCGATGAACCGTGAGGGTGTGCCAAATGAAATTTCCCCGTTGGTACTCTTCCTCGCCAGCGACGAAAGCTCATTCTCTACAGGTGCAGAATTCATCGCAGACGGCGGCGAATCTGCCGGCAATGCCACCCCATTTGTCTAAAGAGGCAAACGGGTCAATCTTCCCTAGTTCAGCCTGATATCCCCGTGGCGTCGCGCACCGCTGATGGGGTGGGCTGACACTCCTGAAACGAGTTTGTTCTCGATCGAGCCGATGCCTTCAATTTCCATGCGAATAACATCTCCGGGCACGAGCGGTGCGGGATCTTGTTTTCCAGCCCATCCCCACAGTTCAGCGAGGCAGCCTGTTCCGCACGTTCCGGAACCGAGAACATCTCCGGCTTCAACGTTGCTTCCCCGGGAGGCGTAGGCAATCATTTCGGCGAAAGTCCACGACATGTGCTTGGAATTGTCCTGTCCCACAACCACACCGTTGATGCTAACTGACATGTTCAGCGCAAGCGCACCATTGTCCATGAAAGAACTCAGTTCATCAGGAGTGACAATCCAGGGTCCCAGTGTGGAGGCAAAATCTTTACCCTTGACAGGGCCAAGACCAATCCGCATTTCACGCGACTGAATGTCCCGGGCAGACCAGTCATTCAAAATAGTGAAGCCACCGATGCAGTCCTTTGCCTGATCGACGGTGAGGTTTCTTCCGCCCTTTCGCAGCACGACAGCGAGCTCTAGCTCGAAATCCATCACCTCCGATCCGGGTGGAAATTCGACGTCATCATGTGCGCCAACAGCAACTAAGTGGTTTGTGAAGTAGAAGCAGGGGGCTTCATACCACTCTTGCGCAATCGAACCAGAGGGGTTTACCCAGCGAATGGCTCCCGCGAGATGTTGCTCGAAAGTCATGAAGTCACGCATTGATCTTGGCTCTATCGGCGACATCAGCGTGGCCAGGTCAACATCGCCTATGGGTGTTCCTCGTGAAACAACCTCTGCCTGCTCAGCTGAGCTCATGCAAAGGACGTCGAGAACACCCATCCCAGTCGGCAACAAAACATAGCCGGCTTCTGTGACCGCTGCTCCTCGGGGCTCTCCTTCGAAGAGAATTCTTGCAAGCTTCATGGTTTTACTTCATCGCAATGGGGTTCACGGGACCGCCTACAGCGCCGGTGAAAGGAATGGGTCCGGCGATGAGAAGGCATTCATATTTGCCGTCCTTTGCGCAATCTGCAGCAAGCTCATCAAGATCCCACAATTCACCCAGAAAGAGACCCATGTGAGGAATGGCAATTTGGTGCAATGGCTGGAAAGCACCCTCAAACTCGTTCGGACGAACTTCGAATCCCCAGGTGTCTGTTGCCACGGCAGCAACTTCGTTGCCATGAATCCATCCTGCTGTGCCAAAGGAGAGCCCAGGAGCTGAACCACCTGCGTAGGTTCCCCAGCCTTCTCTTCGTGCACGGGTCAGCTGTCCCGTTCGCACCATGATGATATCTCCCCGACGAATTTCTACGCCTTGGTGTTCTGCAGTTCGATCAAGGTCTTCTGACGTGATGGCATAACCATCTTTGAGTTCGTTGTTCTCGCCTAAGAAACCTGCAACGTCAAGAAGCACACCTCGGCTCACAAGTTTTTCTTTCACAGTTTGAATTCCAGTGATGTGATCCCCAAAACTGTCAACGACAGAACCTGCAGCACGGCCGTTCCAGGCCTTGCCATGATCGAAGATGTGCCCTAGCCCATCCCACTGGGTGGAGGCCTGCAAAGGCATGCTGATGACGTCATCAGATCCACCGAAACCGTGCGGCCAGGGCAGGCGGCCAAACTCAGCATCCAGACCATGGTTGATCATGGTGTGGATGGGGTTGGTCCGCCGGCCTTCTCCATTTTGGGGACCTAACGAATCAAAACTTTGCGAAAGAGAGATAGCGACGCCCCTGGTTACGAGCTTTGCCGCCTCAGCACGGACTTCGTCGTCAATGAAGTTGACGGTTCCGTAGATGTCATCTTCGCCCCATCTGCCCCAGTTGGAATATGCAGCCGCCGCTTCTTGCAATGCAACGAGAACGTCGCTGGGAAGTGTGACTTTCTGAGGGTTCTTATTCACGAATTTTCGCTTTCTTCGGAGCGCTACAACAGCTCAGTAGTATCAATAAAGTTATTCGAAGTAATTATTACTGACAATAGCTTAATTTATGCCTCAAACAGGTCTAGTGTTAGAGAAACCAACCAAAAATATGAAAGGGCGAGTCATGATTATTGGTGATTCAAAAGCTACGAGACTTGCCCTCGTCATCGAGGAAGAGATACGAACAGCTCCCCTTGCAATTGGTGCTTTTCTGGGAACAAAAACCAGCCTCGCAGAGCAGTACACGGTCTCCACGGGAACTCTAAATGAAGTACTCCGACTGCTCCAGTCCCGCGGTTTTATTGATGTCAAGCCAGGACCCAAGGGCGGCGTCTTTGTCGCAACTCGTTCTCGTAGAGCAGCACTGACTCACGGCTTGTTGGATACTCAGATTGATGCTTCTCACATCGAGACACTCATCCAGATTCAAGATGCTCTGGAGGAACTAGTTGTATCCCTAGCAGCGCGTAAGTGCAATGGCGATTCAGCCGCAAAGATCGCTATCGCGCTCGCTTTCTTGCTCAAAGCAACCACTCCACGCGAGATTTTCACTGCTGCCTGGGCACTCGATGAAGAGATAGCCCGTGCTACTGAAGACGCCGTTGTTATCAACATTTATTGTGGTCTTATCCAGGCTCTCGAACAGTCGATGGTATGGGTTTCAGTAGGTGAACTCGACGTTGAAGACACTATCCGCGTTCACGTAGAGATTGCTGGAGCTGTAATGCGAAATGATGAAGAAGCAGCACGCGAGGCAGCCAGAAGGCACTCACCAGTTACTGCGGGCGCTTAGCCTAATTTCGCTTCCTTCATCACGTTACGCTGGCTACCAATTCCCTCAATTGAGGTAACAAGCAAATCGCCGTTGAGGAGATACTGTGGAGGCGTCTTGCCCATGCCCACACCACCTGGTGTTCCCGTGAGAACGATGTCACCAGGCGATAACACGGTGAAAGTCGAGATGTAAGACAACAGATCAGCACTCGTGAAAATGAGTTGATCAGTGGTGCTCTCCTGAGCTGCCTGGCCGTTCACAAATGTAGAGACAGCATGTGGTTGGGTGGGGTCAAACTCATCCGCTGTAACCATTTCTGGTCCTAGGGGAGTTGTTGCGGTGAACACTTTGCCTTGAAGCCACTGCAGGGTTCTCTGCTGCCAGTCGCGCATTGAAATGTCGTTTGCAATAGAGTATCCGGCAATCGAACGCAGTGCCTCTGCTGGTGTTGCTTTGCTCAGACGCGAGCCAACAACGACTACGAGTTCTGCTTCCCAGTCCACTCTGTCGGACTCAATAGGAAGTTCAATCTCATCAAATGCGCCGGTGAGGGTGTCATTGAATTTTCCAAACAGTGTTGGAAATTCAGGTGTATCGCGACCGGTTTCCTTGATGTGGTCTTTGTAGTTGAGACCACAACAAATAATCTTTCTTGCGGTGTTCACCAAGGGAGCAAAATCAGCTGTATCAGAAGGAACCATTGTTCCGGCTGATTGCGCTCTAGCGGCAAGTGCTTCCCAGCCAGGAGTGCGTAGAAGAGCTGCGACGTCCGACGCCTCGAGAAGAGCGTAGGAATCTCCAACTCGAACAGCAGCGCGGGTGGATCCATTGACTCTCAGGGTAGCGAGTCTCATAGTGAGTCCAATCAGTCCAGGTAGAAGGATTTAGCTTCGCTTGTAACCTACGAGGGTTGAGTCATCAACCTCTTCGAGGTTAATAACGATGTTGTCTGGTGTGCGAGCAGTGAGCCAGACCAATTCTTCAGTGGTGGACATGTTCGCCTCAACGTGGGGCATGAAGGGTGGAACAAAAACCCAGTCACCAGCAGTCATGTCAATGAACTGGGTGTAACCCTTGCCAAAATATATGCGACCTTTGCCGCGAAGAACGTAACCACCTGTCTCTGCCTCACCGTGGTGGTGAGGAAGTGAGCGGTAGCCCGGGTTGTTGTGAACTTGGCCGAACCAGATCTTGGTGGCATCAGTGTGCTGAGGTCCAACACCTGAGACGCGCACGCAGTCACCAGAAGACATGGTGTGAGTATCTTCTTGGCCAGACTTTGTTACCTGGGGTACTGCTTGCCAGCGTAGTTCTGCATCTTTGTTTGACATTGCGTTTCCTTTCGTGAATTTCTGAGGATAAAGAGAGTTAGAGTGCGAGTTGCTTGCCAGCAACGTATGCCATGGACATTCCTGGGCCGAGTGTTCCTCCTGCACCTGGGTAACCGCCGCCAACCGGGTGGGCTGTCGTGTTGCCGGCTGCATAAAGGCCCTTGATGGTTTTGCCCTTGACGTCAATGACGTTGGCATTCTTGTCGGTCACCAGACCACCATTTGTTCCGAAAGCACCAGGAACAACTTCGATGGCAAAGTAAGGACCGCGCTCCAATGGAGCGAGGGAACGGTTGGGGTAGCCCCGGTCGCCGTCACCCCAGTACTGGTCGTAGTCGTTTCCTCCACGGGTGAAGTCTTCGTCGACGCCCGCACGGGCAAACCCGTTGAAGCGCTCAATGGTTGCTTCCAAGTTGCCTGCAGGTAGACCAATTTGTTTGGCAAGGTCTGCAACCGTTTCTCCGGATTTCATCCACACAGGAAGTGCATCGCCTGAACGGTAACTAAGGAAGCCGTATTGATCCATATATTCGCTGTCCACTACGATGTGTGCGGGCATATTGACGTAGTTATGTGCAACGGGGTCAACCGAGTGGAAAGCACGGGTCATGTCGTTGTAGTTCTGAGATTCATTGACGAATCGGTTTCCCTCACGGTTCACGATAATTGATCCGGGACCCTGACGTTCAAAGCGCAGTAGCGTGCCTAGTTGTGCGCCTTCGAGTTCGTCACCTGGAACAACTGTCATTGGAGCCCAGAACGCTTCACGCATGTTTCCGAGCTTTGCCCCGAGGCTCTGACCCATTCGAATACCGTCACCCGTGTTGTTTGGTGGCGAGCAACGAGCCATGATGGGGCCAGCGAGGAACTGCTTGGCCATATTGAGATCCCACTCGAAACCGCCACATGCAAGCATCACTCCGCCTGATGCACCAATCGAGGTTCCCTCAACTACGACACCTGAAACGCGACCATCTTCGAATAAGAGGTCGTCAACAGGTGCTTCGGTAACAAGAGTTACGCCCAAGTCAGCTACGGTCTTCAACAAGGGAGCAACAACAGCGTTACCTCTGGAAACAATTCCAGCGTCGAAGCGCTTCTGCAGTTCTTCCCAAGGGAATCGCGTGAAGGCCACCCACTGCTCGTATTCCTCCATGGTGAAAGGCATTCTGCGGTCAGGTCGGAGTGCCTTGACAAGTTCACCCAGCTTGGTCGAATCGTAGAGCGCTGGATCGAGAGATCGTCCGCCGGAAACCGAGCCCTCAACATCGGGTCGGTAATCGGGGTATTCATCGGCAGAGGAAAATATCAAATCTGCATTTTCGCTCAGCCACTTCACCATTTCGGGTCCATTATCAACGACTGCCTCAAGAACTTCGCGAGAAGTGTGACCGCGACTAATGGTGACCAGGTAGTTGATTGCTGACTCTCGTGAATCAGTAAGACCACGTTCAATCATGTAGTGGTTTCCAGGAATCCAGAGTGTTCCACCAGAAATCGCGCTGGTACCGCCGAAGAGATTTGCTTTCTCAAGGACAAGAACTGACTTCCCTGCCTTTGCTGCAACGGCAGCAGACAGAAGTCCTCCAGAACCTGAACCGACCACAACAACGTCATAGGAAGGTGCCAACTTGGCGCCATCACTCCATATTTTCATGTGGTTCCTTTCGATCAGACTGGCTGTTATCGATGTTAGATTTTTCTGTTTGCGAGAAGTTGGGCAGCTTCAGTCGCTTTCTGCCCTACATAGACACCTGCTGCTAAAGCCAGATCATTTGCAGCGCTGATGACGCCGTCAAAATAAGTGCTGTGGCCATCGCCCATTCGAGCAGTTTCAGCCGAGACAGCTGCACCCGCGATGCCTGCTGCATTTGTGGGTTCAAGTGCAGAAACACCACTGCGGTCACGCCCCATCGCACCATCGGAACAAATAAAGCCAAATGGGCGGAAGCCGATTATGTAGTCGACCACACTACGACCGGTGTGACCTGCGGTACAAAGGACGTTGGTGTCACGGTCTTCAGGAAGCGCATCCGCAATGGAGTTGGTGCAGACCACGTTGTGACCGTTTTCACCGATGTAGACAACCTCACGGTTGTGGAAGTCCAGTTCTATGGATTCTGCTGAACCATCGCGCATAAGTGCTGCTGCTTTGACAACTGACATGCCCGGTTGAATTCCCAAGCCTATGGCAAAGCCGTTGACGCGTGAGATGATGCCATTTTCATAGAGGACACGTCCATTGCCGTGTTCCAGTATGGAAATATCTGCTGCTGCAGCGGGGATGTTCTTTGCTTCGAAATACCACAAACCTGAAATACCGGCACCGTCTTTGCCAATGCCGCAATCCAGACCAATAACCCCAATTGGTTTTGTTTCATCAAGGAGGTGTGCGCAATAGACGCCTGAATAGGAGGCGTTGACAATCACGTCAGTGTGCGCCTGAAATTCCGGTGAGGAAGCGTGCAAATGAGAGTGTGTGGCAGAGTCCAGCACAACAACCCTTCTACCGGCGTTTTCACTAGCAAAGAATCGGCCGTTTACGGTGCCCGGTTCGTCAGACACTTTACGCACCGCCGTGGTGGTGATCTTCTGGGGACCACTCAACCCAGTGGGTATCGTCTGCGACGAGAGGAACCTTGGCGTAGAGAACTTTGGCAGGCTCTGACGTCTCGTTAATAAGGTAGTGCTGGCTTCCTCGCATGCACGCAAGGGAGGAACCAGGTCCTACTTCAACCCTGAGTGCGCGGCCTTGCCAGATGGTGACGATACCTTCTATTCCCATGAATATCTCGTCGTATCCGTTGTGGAAGTGATTGGCAAAAACTTCGCCAGGCTGGAACACCTTAACTCCAACGAATACTTCACCTGATTCAATGAGGACGAGTCGGTCTGTACCGGCTGGAATCGCTGAAATCGCTTCCAGCGACAACGGGAGTTCCATGCTCATCTTGTTTTGGCCCTTCATCGCACCATTAAGCCAAACTGGCTTGTATTCCTTCTAATGATTATATTGAAACAATTTGGGCTTGTCAATGGTCCTTCAGCTCTTCAAAAGTTTCGTAAATCCAGTCGGCAAGGTACGACGCAACGTAGGGCATGTGGTCGATTCCCATGTGCTCGGTTCCGCCCTCTGGCTCGTCGTAAATGCGAAGTTCACGCTTGGGACTGTTGACAGCCTGGTCGTAAGTTTCGTGTGCGTACCTGACCGGAATCTGTCGGTCGTTGGCACCGTGCATGACGAGCAGAGGGACTGTGATCTTCTCGGCGACACCATTGAGGTGCATACCCTGGGTAACCTCGATGAAGTCCGCCATGTTGTCGACGCCCCAAACCCAGAACACGTGTTCCCAGTAGTGCGGCACTGGGTTGCTGCCTTCGCGGTTGCGACGTGCTTCCTGAACTGCAGCCCAGTTGTGGTTAGCACCCCAGGCAACAGCTAGCTTGAGCCGCTTCTCAAATGCAGCAGCACGTGGTGCGTAGTATCCACCCAGTGACCAACCAATAATTCCGATCTTGTCGGGGTTGATTCCCTCGATCTTTTCCGCGAAGTCAACAATTGGAGCTGCCCATGCTTCGGTGTCGTGACGAGAAGTCATTCCACGCAAACGAAGCGCTTCACCAGAACCGGGTGTGTCCACCATGAGTGTAGAGATTCCACGCTCTGCCATCATCTTGCAGAAGCTTGTGTAGTACATCATCTCTTTGGTGGAGTCCAAACCGTTCCAGTGAATCATCACGGGGGTAGGCTTACCATCTAAGCTTTCAGCGCGGTAGAAGTAACCGGGAAGGCTGCCACCCTCGAAAGGAATCTCTACACGATCGATGGGCACATTGCTCAAAGCGAAATGCTTTTGCAGCAAGTCCATCGAACGCTGATACGCAGCATTGCGGCCAGTCCACTGAGGGGACTGAAGGCGCTCTGCCTGAGCGATGTACAAGCTTGAGCGGTAATACTTCTGGCTTGCGGTGAGGATGCGACCGCGAGCTTCATCTTCTATTGCTTGAAGTTCAAGACGGTCTGCAACAGCGACCCAAGAGTCATAGAGATCTTCGGTGCCGGCATCGTCACCGTTGAGAGCAGCATTAAGTACGGGCTTGCATGCGCGATCAATTTCGTCGATGAGACCGCCGGAGTTGAGTGTGACGACTACCGTCAAGCTCCAGACGTAGTTGGTGGGGAAGTACATATACATAGTTGAAACTCCTTAACAGATTGTGGTTGAGAAGAGATTGGCCAGTATTTAGGCGGGTTTTGTGAGTTCGGCTAGAGATGAAGCCATCAAAGCCGCAGGGTTCGCACCTGGTGTATCGGGGTGGAGTTCCCAGTTCGCCAGCTGCAACGAAGCGTCCACAACCACCTTGATGCGCGGCTTGCGACGCTCGGTGAATTCTGTAAAGAGTGTTTCAATATCACCATCACGCGTGACGTAGTCGGCAAGAAGGAGAGCATCCTCTGAACACTGAGCAGCACCTTGTGCAATTAGGGGTGGGCATGCGTGGACTGCATCACCGATGAGAATTACGCGACCCTGGTGCCAGGGCTGGTCGTCCACAAAAATCCACTCAATTGCTTGGAAGTTCATGTAGTCATCTTCTGAAATGTTTTCGCGGATGAAGTCGAATTCACCGTGGTAACCCTCGAGCAGACGCTTCATTTCCTGAGCATTTGACAACCCATTGTCCACTCGTTTTGGATCTGTCAGAACGTAGGCGTAGCAGTGTGTTTCTGAAATAGGAGTGAAGCCTGCTTTATAAGAGGGGCCGTTGAAATATACAGATGCATGTGACATCTCTGGAGAACGCTTAGTGACATTTCGCCAGATCCCTAGTCCGGTTGGCTTCTTGTCATGGTGAATACCCAGAAGTGCTCGCGTCTTGGAACGAATTCCATCTGCTGCAATCACGATGTCGAAACGTTCTACCGCACCACTCGCAAAAGTAACGTCGACAGAGTCTGAGTGGTTTTCAAACGCGACCATCTCGGTGTCAAGTCGAACCTCAACATTAAGTTCGTGGCACATCTCCACAAGAGTGGTCTGCAGCTCGGAACGAAGAATTCCCATCGCAGAGGAATATTCCTGTCCACCGGTGTGAGGCATTTCGGTTTCTGCTAGAACTGCACCGCTCGCGTCATAAACATTCAGTCCACTAAAGCTGAACCCAGCCCCGAGTCGATCTAGAGCACCAATCTGGTCCAGTACCTTGAGGGCATTTCCCTGGACCGTGATTCCGTGACCCACTCCGAACCACTGGGGGGAGATCTCAATCAACGTAACCTTTACGCCTTTTTGTGACAGAGCGATGGAGGCGATGGTTCCGGTGATGCCTCCACCAACTACTAATACGTTCTTTACGGTCATTAGCTGAATTGCCTTTCGTTGTGCTTTGGATCTTCCGGGCTCCATTGCCCGTATTTACCTATAAGTTTTGCAAGATGTCTGCTTGTAAAGCTATGAAACTGTTATAAAAAGCATATTGCAATGTAATCATTACAATGGTTTACTATTCACGAGGTTAGCAACCATGCAACCTTAAGGCAATGGAGCCCACAGCAATCCGCTTCGTTTCTTCCTTTCGAAACCCAGGAGAAAATAATGCAAAAAAATAAATTCATGACAGCAGGAGTCGGGTTGGTGGTTGCTGCAATGGCGCTTACCGCCTGCAGCACCGGTTCTAATTCAACATCATCTAACTCTGACTTAAGCCCAGCAGCAGCGGCAGCTCTTGATAAGTCCTACGTCGGTCTCGGAACCACTCTTGAGATTGATCCGGTAAAGGGCATCCCAAGCAATGTTAACCTTTACGTCGTTTCCTGTGGTGAAGCAGTAGCAGGTTGTTCTGTTCCTACTGCAGCAACCAAGGCTGCTGCTGAGAAGCTAGGCTGGAAGGTAACCGTTGCAGACGGTCAGCTCAACCCTGAAGGATTCGGCACCGCAGTTCGTCAGGCAATCGCCGGTGGCGCTGATGTCATCATCCCAATCGGTATTGACTGTGCTGCAGCTGCAGCTGCATTCAATGAAGCGGCTCAGGCTGGCATCAAGATCATCGGAGGCGGCGGTGTTGATAACTGTGATCCAGCAGTCTTCACTTCTCAGACCAAGTGGCTTGAAGGCTACGACCCAATTCAGAAGTGGAACGCATTCGGTGCTATCCAGGCTGATTACGCATTCGGCAAGCAGAACGGTGATGTCAAGGCAGTCGTCATCAACTTCACCGGTGCAGCTTTCGGTCCTTGGTTGACCGACGGTTTCAACAATGAGCTCAAGGCTCTGGGTGCTCCTAAGACTTCTGTTCTCGAGACCATCGACGTCAGCAACGAAGAAGTAATCAACGGTTCTGCATTCCAGAAGATCACCACTGCTCTTCTGAACAACCCTGATGCAAACACTTTGATTGTTCCTAACGACAACCTCATCGAGGGTGGTCTGGGTGCTGCAATCGTTCAGTCCGGTAACGACAAGCTTCTCGTCATCAGCCGTGGTGGAGACGCTGCAGTTGTCGATATGATCCGTGCAGGTGGACAGGGCGTTAATGCAACCGTGGGTTACGCAGTTGACTGGCTCGGTTGGGGTGCAGTTGACACCGCAGCTCGTGCGATCACCGGCGGTAAAGCTGCATGGATCGGTGAGTCTTCTCAGCTGATCGACGCAGATCACAATATGCCAAAGTCTGGTTCATACCAGGGTGCTGTCGACTACCAGTCGATCTTCCTCAAGGCATGGGGTAAGTAATTAACGCATTACCAATGGATTCAGGGGCGGCCGGTACTATCCCGGCCGCCCTTAACATCCATGGGCTGAGCAAACAATTTGGCGGCACACAGGCTCTCTCTGATGTGTCGATGACCGTCCACAAGGGAACAGTGCACGCACTAATCGGCGGAAACGGGTCAGGTAAAAGCACTCTCATCAAGGTTCTCGCGGGTGTGCACACCGCAGATTCCGGAGTGATTGAAATAGCTGGTGAAAAGTTCAACACCAGCGGGTACTCTTCTTCCACCGCTCAAGCTGCTGGACTTCGCTTTGTCCACCAGGACCTCGGGCTGTTCGATGAGTTATCGATCGAAGAAAACTTTGCATTGGATGCCGGATACCCAACGGGCCCAGCCGCAAACATTAAATGGAGCAAGTTACATAACCGAGTTGAAGATCTGCTCGAAGCATATGAAATTTTTGCGGACCCCCGCACAAAGGTGGGCCACCTCAGGCCTTCCGACCGCACCATGGTGGCTATCGCTCGCGCCCTTCAAGATCAAAACAACGATGACTTGATTCTCGTTTTGGATGAGCCAACAGCTTCGCTTGCAAACCACGAGTCCTCAATTCTTTTAGAAAAGGTTCGCCGCCGTGCTGACCAAGGCCAGACAGTAATCATTGTGAGTCACCGACTTCAGGAAGTCCTGTCCGTGGCCAATGACTTCACCATCTTCAGAGATGGAAAAGTCGCGGGAGTATTCGTGGATGCAAAGCCCACTGAAGACGAATTGATTGAAATCATGGCGGGCCGTTCTGTTGCATCCTTGCGGCCAACTGGCTCGGCTTCCCACAAGGGAACTGAAGAAATTCTTCGAATCAAAGAACTCATCAACGGTCCACTTCGCGGAGTTAATCTCACGGTAAATCGTGGTGAGATCGTCGGAATTGCGGGACTTGTTGGTTCCGGCCGCACAACTCTCGTCAAAACAATCTTTGGAGCTATGCCTAAGGTCTCTGGGTCCATCACCTTCGATGGAAAGCCTTTCGATCCAACTCACGTTGAAATGGCAATGGATGAAGGTATCGGACTCGTCCCTGAAGACCGTGGACGCGAAGCTGGCTTTGCTGATGTGAGCGTTCGAGAAAACTTGGCAGTTAGTTTGCTAAAAGAAAACTGGACCAGAGGCTTCATGCCCCGCTCCCGCGAGCGTTCTGCCGCACGAAAGTTGATTGAAGAATTCAAGGTTCGTGTCGGCGGTCCGGACTCGTTATTTAGTTCTATGTCCGGAGGTAACCAGCAAAAAGTGATCCTCGCGCGCTGGCTACAACGCAAGCCCCAACTGCTGCTCTTGGACGAACCAACTCAAGGCGTCGACGTCATGTCCCGTGCAGATATCTATGCATCTATTCGATCATTTGTCGTCGACGGCAGTGCAGTAATCGTGGCGTCTTCGGATATGAGCGAGCTGCATGCGTTGTGCGACCGCGTGGTCATTCTGCGAAGTGGACGAATCACTGAAGAAATAGATGCTTCCGCCATGGATATAGACAGCCTCAACAGATTGCTGTTGAAAGACCCAACTGGATTAACGAACGCGATTACAATGATCAACGTGAAGGGCAAGAAATGACTGAAACCACCACCAGCTCGACTTCTAAAGCGCCCAAACGCTCCGGGTTCTCCGGAGTGAAGTTGCTGGAGAATTACGCGCTACTCATCTTGACCGCGTTAGTCTTTTTGTTCTTCACACTTAACCCACAAAGCTCTACAGCTTTCCCCACGGTGGCCAACCTTAATGTGATTTTGGGAAGCCAGGCTGTTGTGTCGATGATTGCGTTGGCCGCACTCTTTCCAATCATCGCTGGTTACTTCGATTTTTCTCTCGGTGCTATTGCAGCCACTGCGCAGGTTGCCGCTGCCGGGCTAATGGCTAATGCGCACGCACCATTCTGGGTAGCTGTGACGCTGCCAATTATCGGCGGTGGACTCATTGGAGTTGTAAACGGTCTTCTTGTAGCCCGATTCCAGATGCCTCCCTTCGTCACCACATTGGGCGTTGCCATTCTTCTGGCTGGATTGATTCAGTGGTACACCAAGGGTCAGTCCATCGTTGCCGGTATTGACCCAGCAATCATGAAGTTTGGGTCATCACGAATCTTGGGATTCCCCACAGTGGTCTATGTTGTGTTGCTCGTTGCAATTGCAGCGTGGTACTTTTTTACTCACACACCTTACGGGCGCTCGCTATATGCAATCGGTTCCAATGTTTCCTCGGCCAAGCTGGTGGGTATCCGAGTAGACCGAAGCGTCTGGAGCAGCTTTATCATTGCCGGCGTTATTTCTGGCGGTGCTGGAGTTATGCAGCTTTCCCGTCAGGGAAGCGCCACTGCTGGTGATGGTAACTCGCTCCTCTTTGCCGCATTGGCTGCTGTATTCCTTGGAGCCACGGCTGTGACCCCTGGTTTCTTTAACGTGATCGGAACCATCGTCGGCGCTTTGTTCGTTTCCATCTCAGTTAGTGGCTTGACCTTGAGTGGTGCCAGCGGTTGGGCCTCACCCGTATTCAATGGGCTTGCACTTCTTATCGCCGTTGGTCTCTCCACCTTCTTTGGTCGACGCAAGCGCCCCTCCTAGTTTTCATTCACACGCGGTCATAACGCAAAAATATTGTTCACCAATTTCTACTGAGGAGCTTTTCCATGGCCATGCTTTTTGAACCACTTACTCTGCGAGAGACCACGTTCCGTAACCGTTTATGGGTTTCACCCATGTGCCAATTTATGTGCAACGACTTTGATGGAATGCCCGGTAGCTGGCACATCATGAACGCAGGATCTTATGCAGCCGGTGGTGCTGGCTTAGTCATGATGGAATCAACCGGCGTCAGCGCAGATGGGCGAATTACTATCCGTTGCCCAGGTATCTGGAACGATGAGCAACAAGGCGCTTGGGCAACGGTCGTTGATCTCGTTCACCAACTGGGCGCCGTAGCGGGTATTCAACTTAACCACGCTGGCCGAAAAGCATCGGGTTATGCCAATGGAACCTCGCTGGCGATAGAAGACGGTGGCTGGGAAACCATGGGACCCACCGCGAATAAGGTAGACGGCATGCGTGTGCCTCGCGTCATGGACCAGACTGACATTGACCGAGTCGTCAAGGACTTCGGAATTGCCGCAGCACGTTCTGTCAAGGCAGGCTTTGATGTAATTGAATTGCACGCTGCTCACGGTTACCTCATTCACCAATTCCTCTCACCTCTGAGCAACGAACGAACCGATGAATACGGTGGATCGCTAGAGAATCGTGCACGTTTCCTTCTGGATATTGTTCGTGAAGTGCGCTCGAATGTTCCTGAGTCCACAGTTCTTTTTGTACGTCTCTCTGCGTCTGACTGGGCAGAAGGCGGTGTCACTCCCGAGGATATCGCCGTCGTGTCTACTTGGGCAGAAAAGCTTGGCGCAGACCTCTTCGATATTTCCAGTGGTGGCCTGATTAAGAATGTCTTCATCTCGAGCACACCCGGATACCAGGTTGGCTTCTCCGAAACCGTGAAGCGCGAAGGCGTCAAGACCGCGGCTGTAGGAAAGATCCTTGACCCACAGCAAGCGGAGGACATACTCCAAGAAGGCAAGGCAGACGCGGTCTTCCTAGGACGAAAGCTCATCAACGACCCACACTTCCCACTTCGTGCAGCACACGAGCTGGGTGTTGAAGTTGACTACACCCCGGGACCTCACAGAATGGGATACTGGGATTAGCTAGATAGCTTTCTGGCTCTAGAAGCGCCAGGAAGAGGTGAAAAGACATGCCCAAACTTGATTTAAACCTGCTTCGCCCACTGAACGCGCTTCTCACCACATTGAGTGTGTCTCGCTCAGCTGAGTTACTTCAGACGAGCCAACCAGTGATGAGCCAGGCACTGTCTAAGCTAAGGATTCACTTTGATGACCCACTCTTAGTCCGAGTTGGAAATGCATATATTCGCAGCCCGCTTGGGGAAACCCTTTTGCCGTTGGTGCAGGACGCGCTCTCGCGGGTAGATATTGCCCAGGACATCAAGTCAAAGTTTGACGGGTCAACAAGCAATCGAACATTCATCATCGCTGCATCCGACTACGCGGCATCCACCATTCTTTCTCATTTACGTAACATCGTGGCCGAGGAAGCTCCTGGCGTAGGCATTGAAGTCATCACTACCTCCGGCAGGAGCGCACACAGGATGGATTTCTCTAAATGCGATCTTGTAGTTGGTGTCACGGGGTATTCATTGCCCGGCCAGTCGGCCACGTTATTTACTGATGAATTTGTAGCTGTTCTCGATTCGGCAAACCCCATCTTGAAGAACAAATCCATCGACATTCGAGAGATTGCTCAGCTTCCCAACGCAACCGGTTATTTCGGCGACCAGGTGGCAACACCGGTAGACCGCATCTTCGAAGACCTTGGAATACATCGAAACATCGCAGCCCAGGTATCTGGGTTCCTAGCCTTGCCTCTGCTTGTCGAGCACACCGACTTTGTGGCTTTCATTCCTCGTCGTCTGGCGCTAAAAGCTAATCGCGGAACCAACCTCGCAATTTTGGAGCTTCCAGAAGATGCAAATGCTCAGCTGGTTGAAGTGATGTATTGGCCTGGATCCAGAGAGGCGGAGTCTGCCTCGATTTGGCTGCGAGAAGTGATGCAACGTGCTTGTAAAGAGATTGAACTTTCAAGCAGGACGTCGGCACGAGTATTGACGAACAAGAAGCTCTAGCTCACATTCTTTCTATGGAGAAGGCACCAGCCCAGGAACTCCTGCGATTTTGTTGTTTGATGACATGATTCCCTCCAGTTTTGACGAATGATAAGAGCCCCTGTTTCACCCCAATCATTCATAACGATAGCCCGCCGAGTTTGATTCTTGATGCATCTACGGACCAGAAGGTTGGGGGATTAGAGTTCATCCAAGCGAGCGAAAAACGCGCAGTATCTGAGGTGTTTTTGCCTTAGCCTGTGGCAGCTATTGCATAAAGGGTGACAGTAGTGCCGGCAGGGAGGGGTCCTAGGTGGTCGCCTAATTGGTAACTTGTTCCAGTGTCGTCGGCAGAGGTGTTCCAGTGGCTGAAGTAGGCTCCTGAGCCAGAGTCGATTGTTCCCATTTGCCCATATTCAGGGCCAGTGTTTGGGTCTAGAGAGTAGTTTGTTTCAGCGAACGTAGAGGCAACAAGATCACCCTCATAGAAATAGCCAGGAACTGGGCCTCCGTGCAAAACTGAACCAGCATCAAGATTACTCATACTGTACTGGTAACGCCCTGGAACGATTGGCGGGTTGTAGGTGAAAGTTATTACGACTTTGCGGATCGAGCTCTTTTGGCTTCGAGTCATTTTTGCAGTGACTGTGCCAACCGTTGCACCAGCGAGCGTGGCGGCATAGTTGCAGGCAGCGGCTGCCCGACTCTTCGCTAACGCCTTTATCTTCTTGGCCGACACACCTAGATAGTTATATCCGGTGTAGCCGACACAGCTCACTGTTGCAATTCCAGTATTTGCAGTTACAAAGCTTTGAATCGAAGCTTTTTGTGCCAGAGTGAGAGTCGATTTCATGGTCTTGAAGCCGGAAGTGCTTAGGGTTGTGGGCGATCCTGTGGCATGAGCTGGCAATCCGGCGCCAAACAGCATTGAAACCAACGCAAACAACGCGACGCATACCTTTGAGATTTTGGTCTTCACGAATACGTCCTTCAAAACTTCTTCAATCACCAATATTCTCCTAATTGTATAGCGATATATCGAACACCGTTAGAGAAATACAGTGCTGAATTACCATTTAGAGGGCTGTGGTGGGGGTTCCTCCAAGCGCACGAAAACCCCGCAGGATCTCACGTCCGCGGGGTTTTTACCTTTTGATTGGCAGCTATCATGGTTTCCCTTGGAACAGTCCTAAACTTCTAGAGCGCAACAATCGTTTTTGATAGGACAAGCGAATGGTCTTTCATTTAGCTCATGAGTAGCACGCTGGCCTTAGGTAAATCTGCTGGTCCTCGTTGGAGGAAAAGGCAAGACATCCAACTACTTCGCGCGGTAGCTGTATTAGCGGTTGTGGGATACCACTTTGGCTTAGGCGGTTTCCAATACGGTTTTCTGGGTGTCGACATCTTCTTGGTTATCAGCGGATATCTGGTTGGCGGAGGCTTACTAAGCGAACACAGGACATCTGGACGAATCGACGTTCGACGATTTTTTACCCACCGAATCAAAAGATTGTTACCAGCGTCAATTGTTGTGGTTATCGCAACAACTCTTTTGCTTTATGCAACAAATGAACTAACAACACGTGATCTTCGCCACGCCCTATGGAGCTCACTTTATGTTCAGAACATAAACCTCTCTTTTGAGGGGGGAGACTACCTGGGCAAAGACTTGCTGCCAACCTACTTTGTTCACTTCTGGTCGCTGTCACTAGAAGAACAGTTTTACGTTTTCACTCCAATACTCTTGCTACTTGTTGCCTTTACAAAACTCAAGAGACCGCTCATCATTTTCGCTGCCATTGGTATTGCAAGCTTGGCTCTCTCGCTCTATCAAACTTCGATAGGTGACTCTTCCGCGTATTTCAGCCTCACAACAAGGGCTTGGCAGTTCATTCTGGGCATGGTTGTTGCCAACCTCAACCCGAGTAAAACCTATGCGCGTGCTCTTTGGATAATTTCTATCCTTGGCGTTGGGGTCTTCACATTGCTAATCAACTTCGATTTGGGGCTATTGTTTCCGGCTCCTGGCGCGATCATTCCCAGCGTGATAACTGCTTTAGCATTGGTTGCCGGAAAGAGCTTTCCTCTGAAAATCCCTATTGCAGGTCTTCAATCCACCGGAGTATTTATCGGAGATCTTTCCTATTCGATTTATTTGGTTCACTTTCCCATTTCACTTCTGGTGGCAAGTTGGATTGGGAAGACCGAGAATTTATTTTTCGTGACTGGCGGCCTAATTCTTACATTGACAATTGCCTTCGTATTGAAAACACTTGTTGAAGATCCTGTTAGATTTCCCGGCTTTTACGGACCGAGATTCAAATTCGGTGTCGTCAAAATTTTGCTTTCAAATATGGCACTCGCCTTAGGTCTAGTTCTGATAATCCAAGGTTTTAGCTTCGCGGCGGATAACCAATCGCCCGACACTACTTATAAACCCGCGCCAACAGCTGAATCACCCATCGCCACGAAGCCCCCGGAGCCAACAGCAGAGTATTGCTTTGGTGCAAATGCGATGATCAAAGACATTTGCGGGGCCTTCATTCTCACAAAACCCGTGCTTCCTCCACAGTCGGCAAACGAAGCCGTATCGAAGGCCTATTCAAACGGTTGCCATATCCAATTTAGTTCGCGCCCTCGTTTCAAATCCTGCACCTACGGCACCACCAAGGGTTACAAGACAACAATCGCTTTGGTGGGCGACAGCCATGCCACACAATGGCTACCAGCTTTCGACGTTGCTGGGAAGGCTTCGGGGGTCAGGATCAAAACTTTCTTGATGTCTGAGTGTGTTTATGGCTCGGTCTTATTTGTTACCAAGTGCAAAGACTTCGCCCCTTGGGTCCTAAGTTCAATCTCAAAGCCTGGCAGTGGTTTCTCGGCAATCTACATTTCAAACCGAGTTTCAAGGCCCGAGCTTCAACCAAAGTTGGCATATCTAAAGCGGTCTTTCACTAAAACTTTGAAGACCCTGCAAACTACCAACCTAAAGATATTTCTAATTGGTGACACCCCGCTTGGTACTTTGGATCACACCGACCCAAACCTTTGCCTGATGAAGAAACAACCTAAGGATTGTTTTGGTCTCACAAAAGACGTGATATGGAAAAACCCTTTTGCCGAGGCGGTTCTGGAGAGCGGCGTGGGCGAGTATGTTCCCGTGGACAACCTGTTCTGTATTGGGACTAAATGCTATAAGTCAATCGGCGGCGTGCCGGTCTACCGGGATGACGATCACATCAATGTCTGGTACTCCAAGTCAACAATTGATGTTTGGAAGACTCGATTCAGTGAGCTTCTAAAACGGCCAGGTGCTTAGAGTCCGCAATGGTCACTGCCGAGCTTCGCTTCCTTCTAGTTTGCTGTTTCGGAGAGATTTACTAATTTTCTGAGAAGCGGCATAGATCCGTTGAAAGAAGCCACAGGGTTTACTTTTGTGAGCAAATACAAACCGTAAAGAGTGAGCGCTACCCAAGGGAAGTAAAGAGCAGTAACTAGGGAGATGGCACCCAAGCCGGTGACAATTACGCTTAGTACCACTCCCATCCTCTGGTATTGAGACCCGGTGAATGGTGAGTCATCGGTAACCGTCATTGGCCGACGACGCATTGCCACGAAGAACAGAAGTTGAACCGGGCCTTCGATGAAG
>CAIJWY010000053.1 GCA_903824455.1 uncultured Micrococcales bacterium | reverse complement strand
GTCATCCGCCAATGCGGCAAACAGCTCTCTTTCCTTGCCCAAACTTTGAGCCCTAGCCAGATGGTTTGCAAACAGTTCCAGGCGAAGTTTTTTATCCATCCACTCGGATGCTTGTAGGGCGCCAGAAAACACTAAAAGTTGCCCGAAGATCACGAAAATCATGAACTCCACAATCGCCGAACCAGCGGAATTTCTAAATTTCATTTGCAGCATGAGTTTGGACTTTCAGTTGGGGAGCGATACCACCGAGAATTCCAAATGTGCGTCCTAAAGGAAGGCTAAGGATAACTTCTGATAAGCCGTTCGCCGAAAAATATTGAACGCGGTAATCCAAATTTCCGAAAGCACGAAACATTTTGGTATCGACCGTAACGAGAAATTCTCTGATGTCGCTATCCGGCTGGGCCAACTGAAAACTCACTTCACTAGCGATTACCCTAAGCTCTGTTTTTGCGAAGGAAAACCAGCCAACACCAATCGTTGCTGCAGAAAGTAATCCGATTGGAAACACCAGTAGGAGGAATTCGACAACAGCGGAACCCCGATCAGAAGTTCGCAACTTTATTCAAAGACTGGTTCAAGATCCCGCTAAGTGCCGGTGTCGCAACAGACCACAGCACTACCACAAGACCGGCGGTCATTAGAGTGATTAGCACCCAACCCGGCACATCGCCTTTATCGCTCTTGATTTTGGTTTTCATTTTTGCCCTTCTACTAATTGAGGTTTAGATAATCCAAAGATGGGTAAATAGCGAAAAGAACTGTTACGGGAAGAATCAGAAAAACGAGTGGCAGCAGCATCAGATTTTCCCGTTTAGCAGCTTGGGCCAGCGCAGCTTGGGCTATCAATGCCCGATTACTTCTTGCCAGATTAGCAAGTTGGCCGGCAATGGGGGTTCCAAACTGGAGTGATGCTTGCAATTTGATTACCAACTCATCTAGCCCTGGATGTTTATCAACATTGCGTATTTGATTCAATTCCTCATAGAGATTTCCGCCGATTGCGAGCGAGTCTAGGAGTGTTTGAAACTTCCTTGAAACATGCCCGCGAGCTTTTGGGATTACTTCTTCCAAAGCGGCGACGATACCTAACCCAGCGTCGAATGCCACACTCAGCAATGTTGAGAGTTGAGCAACCTCATCGCGCTCGATGATTTCTCTGGATTCTTTTGCCATTAGTGACCAAAAACTCTCGGATTGGCTTTCATTTTTCCAGCTTGAACAACCAGACGGAACGCCAGAAGAGAGATCGCGAACCCTCCGAGAAGAAGCAATCCACCAGATGGGCTGTCAAAACTTGCCCGATTTCTTTCATTTACGCACAGCACGAGAAGTAGAACCCAAGGAGCCAACAATCCGAGCTTCCCGACCACAATTACGGCACCGGTGCGCGATTCAACTGAACCCGCAGCCGACAAATCAAATCTCACAGATTCCACGTGTTCACTTAGCGAAGGAATCAGGTTCTGACCACCCGTTCGATGAGCCAAACTGACAATTTCGACAAATAGATCCGCAAAGCGAATGTTTAGCGACCTTCCGAAGTCTCTCAAAGCTTGCTCTAGGGGCGTTCCTCGATCTAGCTTTGAAACAATTTCATCCATTGGATTCTGCAAAGCCGCCAGACCGAATTCTTGCGCGTAAGAAAAAGAATCAGAAATGGAAATCCCCGACTCCAGTGCGGAAATGAATATCTCTTCAAATTGCGGCCAAGCCGCTTGCCTAGCTTTTTCAAGTCGACGACGTTTCACCGACTGAATTTCAAGAAACATCAGCAATGCTGCGGCAACCCCAATTAGGGGAAGAGACCAACTCATAGTTGCACATCCACCAGTTGGAGATCTCTTGCATCGCTAATTCTTTTTATGGAGGCAACTCGCCTCACACCGTTGCTTGCTCTGAAGCAGTGAACGAATAGATTGACCGAGCCACGAATTAGTGATTCCAAAAAAACTGCCGAGATGTTTCCGCCAGCAAGCAACGGTAGCGTTTGCAATTTCTTAAGTGCCTCGTCTGCTGAGTTGGCATGGATTGTGCAGAGCCCTGGAACGCCAGCATTCATTGCGATCAACATGTCTAGCGCCTCTGCCCCTCGAACTTCCCCAACTACTAAACGTGTTGGTCTCATGCGAAGTGTTTCTCTAACTAGCCTTCGTAAGTCAACCTCGTGCCGACCTTCGGTACTGGCAGGCCTTGTTTGCATGGCGACCCAGTCGGGTAATTGGCAACGCAACTCAAAAGTGTCTTCCACCGAAATGATTCTCTCGTTTGTGCTCAGTGCGCTAATGAGTGCGGATAGCAGGGTGGTTTTACCGGCCTGAGTCGCCCCGGAAACTAGTAAGTTCTCACCGCGATTCAAGGAATCAATCAAATACTTGGCTTCGGCATCGCTCAAAACTTGAAATCGGATCAGGTCATTCAGGTTGAGCAGTTGCTTGGTGAACTTGCGGATGTTGAGACTTAGGTGCTCTCTGGTGATGTCAGGAATTACTGCGTGGAGGCGATAACCATTGGTTAATTGGGCGTCGATGAATGGACTCGAACGATCCAGCCTCCTGCCACTTTGACGAATTAGTCTCTCCACCTGGGTCTTGAGTTCGTCCTGGTCAAATTGAATCAAAGTTGAAGCATGCTTGCCATTTATTGCAAAGTGAATTTCTCCCGGCTTATTAATCCAAATCTCTTCGATTGATTCGTCGTCTAGAAATGGTTGCAAAAATGCGAAGCCGCTCAAGCTCTGCTCTAAATCGATTCGAATTTGTTCTTCGTCTTCGACCGCACTGCCCTGCGATTCAACATGCTCATCAATTACTCCCATAATCGCTGGCTGAATTCCCTTTCGTTCGCCCAAAGCTCGATCTCTGGCCAGGCGAGTAAGCGTGGTGACGGGGTTGTTCATGAGAAAAGAGATTAATCACAAATCTTGGAAACTGGCCAAGTTTTCCACAGTCAAGTGTTGCTAAGATTGATAAGTCACGCGGGAGTGGCGAAATTGGCAGACGCACTAGATTTAGGTTCTAGCGCTTAATAGGCGTGTGGGTTCAAGTCCCACCTTCCGCACCAAGACAGCAAAAGACCGAAGGAAACTTCGGTCTTTTGCTTTAACTAGCCGATGATTGCGTCGAGGGCAGCTTTAGCGTTGACGATTCCCACACCGTAGCCGCCGTAGGCTCCACCGTCTTGAATACTGCTTTGCCCAGTCGAGGCGCAGTTCACGGGAGAATTTGATGCAAATGGGGTGGTTGTGGTTGAGAGCGCCATCCAGACCGAATCGACGAAGGCGCCGTTGAGTGTCAGGTTCGGATTCTGGCGAAGCTTGGCCGAATACATCAGTGCCACGGTTCCACTGACCATGGGGGCTGCCATCGACGTGCCAATCGCGTATTCATAGGTGGCACTAACAGGCGTGGTACTACCGGTGTTGAGTGTTGAAAAGATTTGGGCCGTTGAGCCGCCCTGACAGTAGTCGCCGCCAGGTGCCGAAATGTCCACTCCGTAGGCATCTGGGTTCGCTTGGTTTCCCGCGTTGCTGAAGTTTGAGTAAAAGGCCGGCTTTCCTGATTTCCCCGATGAACCAACGTTGATGGTTGGGTAACAGTTGCCAGGGTAGCTGAGTGAGGCATAGGCCAGGTGATCTGCCGAAGGGTTATCGTTTCCTGCCGCGGTAACCACGGTGACTCCCGCGGCCTTGGCGGCGGCTAGAGCGGCTTCTGTTCCAGAGTCGCAACCATTGCTATATCCACCGATTGACAGGTTGATCACGTTCGCCTTATTTGGATTGTCGGGCAACCCGGCTCGATGAATACCCGCGGCCCAGTAGATTCCGGAAATGATGTCGGCGGTGGTGCCACCTTCAACTCCGAGAACTCTCACTGGAAGGATTTTTACATTCGGTGCAATTCCTAGTACACCCTGGTCGTTATCCGAGGCAGCGATGATTCCGGCAACGTGAGTGCCATGCCATGAAGAGGTTTCCTTGATGCTCTGGTCGGGGTTTAGCGCAAAGTCACCAACGTCGTGAGCGTCCGAATCTCTGCCGCTGCCGTCATTCGAACTAGCTAATGAAGAAATCATGTCGTAACCGGGAAGAATTTTTGCCGAAGGCAGATCGGGATGGTCGGTATAGCCGGTGTCAAGAACGGCAACCACCAGGTCTTCCGAACCGGATTCGGTCGACCAGGCGCTACTTACCTTGGCTGAATAGGTTTCACTGGATTTTAGGTACCACTGCAACGAGTAGTTGTCATCGTTGGCTGAATTAACCGAGGCAGAAACGTTTATTGATAAGTTTCTGGTTATCGTAACCGAGCCTCTGGTATTGGTAACCGTGAGTTTGGCGGTGTAACTGGATCCGGAAACGGCACTGGTTGTGTTACATGAATAAGCACCTGAGCTTATGCATGCAATAGGCGAATTATCTGAGGTCTTGGTCACGGCAATCGAATAGGTTACCGGCAGGCCACCGCGGTCGATGGCAGATGCGTAGGGAATCCAGGTTACGTGTAATTGGTCGAGATTTTTTGTTATTTGAAGGACGCTGACCGCTCGCGGTGAAGTGGTCGGAATAACAGAGACCGCCTGGTAATAACCCAGGTAACTGGTGGAGTAACGCTTGGTTATCGGGGCCACTCGGAACTGGCTGCTGGTTCCTGCCTTCAAATAACTCGAGGAGGTTGTGTAACTTCTGGTCGAAGCATAGGTCTGGCTTTTAAGAGTTACCCAGGTTCCAGAAACCTTAAGTTGAACACGGTAGCCGACGATGGTTCCGGTATAGCGTGTGGTCGGTTTAGTCCAAGAAATTGTTACCCGAGGCGTGGTTCCGGAAACCCAAGCATCGGTTGCGCTAATGGGTTTTAGGGAAGCTCGGGTAATTGCAGTTTTTAGGACGATAGGTAAAGTGATCGGTCCATCCGATGGAAGAATCTGCTCCGATATTGGTTCATCGCTAACCCAGGCGCTTTCAACAAAACGGTTGAATTGAACGGATTCAACGCGAGGGTCTGACTGGAGTTTCTGCAATGCTTCGACGGCTTCAGAATTACTAAGCGAGTTAGCAAAATCAACCGAAGCCATTTGGTCGCCGAGTTGAACCGGATTTTCTAAATCAACTTGAGCAAAATTCTCTCCGGTGGGTTGGCCATTCGGTGCCTCAAAATCGATGCCGTCCTTGTATTGAACGATGAAGCCAACGGCATTGGTTGAATCGTCGACATTCGGGGTGTCTACGGTGGAGGCAGTAGCGGGCATTGCGAGTTGCAGGGGCAGAATCAGAGCCCCAACCAAAACGCTCGCAATGCGGGAAAGTTTCATTGCTCCTAGGCTAAATCGCTTTTCTGTGAAATTTCTGTGTTTATAGATGCTTCTGAAGAATGATGGTTCCGAGCCACTTATTCATTTTGAAACCAACTTTGGCGAGGCGTCCCTGCTCCTCAAAGCCAAACTTCTGATGCAGTGCGATAGAGCTTTCCGCACCTCGATCTGAAATAACGGCGACGACTTCGCGAATACCCGACTTTTTACCGGCGGCTAACAGTTCATCAAGCAACCTGGTGCCGATACGCTTACCAATCGCTGAAGGCTTTAGATAAATCGTGTCTTCGACAGTTCGACGGAAGGCTGCTTTTTGGCGCCAAGGAGCAAAGTAACCGAAGCCGAGTAGCTGGTTCGACGGGCTAACTGCCACTTTGAAGGGCATATCTAGACCTTGAAGATACTTCAGTTTCGATTTCCATTCGGTGAGGGTTTGTTCCTCAATGTCGAAGGTAATAACGCTGTTCAAAACGTAAAAGTTATAGATTTCAGCAATCGCTACAAGGTCGCCTGCTTCAACATCTCGAATGGTGACTTCACCCTCGGGTTGCTGAGGTTCTTGCTCTTTTGCTTTGCGAACTAAACGCCAACGCGCTTCAGAATCTAATGCCATTAACTATCCCACCTCACTGGTTTGCGACCAACGTTTAGCAGCGCTTCGTTGGCCTTACTGAACGGTTTTGAGCCGAAAAATCCCCGAGCCGCTGATAGCGGGCTGGGGTGTGCTGACTTGAATATTTGGGTCCCAACCAGGAGTGGTTCAACTTCGGCTGCTTGCTTGCCCCAGAGGATGCTTACCAGCTTGTCGCCTTGGCGCTTCGCCAATTCTTCGACCACGCGATCGGTGAAACGAGCCCAGCCGAGGTTTTCGTGTCCACCGGCTCGGCCCACTGGAGTGGTTAGGTGTCGGTTAAGTAACATCACTCCCTGAGCTGCCCACTTGGTCAAATCGCCTTTGCGGCGAACTCTTGAGCCAAGGTCGTCACGAACTTCTTTCAATATGTTTTGCAGGCTTCTAGGCAATTTTGGTTCAACCTCTAAATCCACCGCAAATGCCAACCCGATGGCAACATCCTTGGTTGGGTAAGGGTCTTGGCCAATGATTAAAACCTTCACATCGTCCATGCTGATTTCGAGGGCTCTCATGATTCTCTGATCGATTGGCATATATTTGCGATTTTCACCGGCCAGGCTAACTTCCATGAGCAAAAGCAGGTCACGGCAGTCGCCGAGGGCGTGCTGCCAAGTTGAGTGCATTTGTTCGAAGAACACAGGCTAAGCCTAACTAGTTGCGCCTGTATGCTGGCTCAAGAAAGGAAGGTTTTACCTTGAATTTACAAGACTTGGTTGCTGAAGCTGGCGCGCTTTCCGAGGAGTTGCGAAAGATCCGCCGTGACCTTCATAGAAACCCCGAATTCGGCCTAGATTTGCCTAATACTTTGGCCCGTGTGATCGAAGAAATCGATGGCCTGGGTGAAGTTTTCTTGGGCGAAGGAATGACCGCCGCCGCCCTACTTATCAAAGGCGCAAAGCCTGGACCAACGGTTTTGTTGCGCGCCGACATGGACGCCCTAGCGGTGATCGAAGACACCGGGCTCGAGTTTGCATCGACGAACGGATACATGCACGCTTGCGGTCACGACCTGCACATTGCAATGGGTATCGGTGCCGCGAAACTCCTCTACCAAAACCGAGCCAATTTAAACGGTGACGTAGTGGTTTGGTTCCAGCCTGGCGAAGAGGGTTTAGCCGGCGCCGATCGAATGCTTGATCAAAAGATGCACCTTGTTTCCGGTTCAAAACCAATTGCCGCTTTCGGCGTGCACGTTTTCAGCGTTTACCCGAAGGGGATGTTCGGCTCGCGTCCCGGGCCGCTAATGGCGGCGGCCGGCGGTTTCATTGCGACTTTCAAGGGTGCCGGTGGCCACGGATCGATGCCTTGGCTTTCCCGCGACCCAATTTCACCTATGGCACAGTCAATCGCGACTCTTCAAACCGCAATCAATAAGCGCTTAGATATCTTTGATGACGTGGTGGTGAATGTTGGATGGGTGAAAGCTGGCGACGACCACACCGAAAACGTGATTCCAGAAACCGCTAGCTTTGGTGCCACGGTTAGAACTTTCAGCGAAAATCACAG
>CAIJWY010000052.1 GCA_903824455.1 uncultured Micrococcales bacterium | reverse complement strand
TTCGCCCATAATCCGCGACAAACTCTTGTTAGTGGCAAGCCCCAACTTGGCAGCTAGGTATTGAACGAGCCAGGCGATTAGATTGGCGGCGACCAAAACCCAGAGCAGCAGGTAGCCATATTGCGTGCCAGCGCTCAGGTTTGTGGCAACGTTTCCTGGGTCTAGATATGCAACTCCCGCCACCAGGGCAGGGCCGAGTAGGGCGAGAAACCCAGACTTAGCGGAAATTTTTGGCTGCATTATTCAAGACTATGCAAGGAAATCGAGCGGGGTTTATTTAAGCCCAACGGCACGCTTGATAAGTTCGGAAATTTCTTTTCCAACCGCCGGAGTCAGCTTCGTTAGAGCATAAGCGTTTGGCCAAAATGTTCCTTCGTCCAACTTGGCCGACTCCTGAAAACCAACAGTGCAATAGCGGGTTTTGAACTTGTCTCCGTCTTGGAAAAACAAAACCACCTTGCCATCGATGCAATAGGCCGGCATTCCGTACCAGGTTTTCACCTCGAAGTCCGGGTAAACCTTCATGGCCAAATTGTGAAGCTCAAGAGCCAGCGCTCGATCTTGAGGAGTCATCGTTTCGATGCGTGCCAAAGTAGCAGCCAAAGACTCGGATCGGGTGAGGGTAAGCTTCCGCTCCTTGGCGGCCTCTCGCATTGCGGCGCGTTCTTCTGCGGTGAATTTTTCTGTCATACAAACGATTCTGGCAGATTGATTTTCAATTTAGACTTTTCACATGACCAAAAAGAGCACGTCGACAGATAAGTCCGATGTACCACTACCTACCATGGCAGACATTGCCAAAATGGTCGGAGTGTCTCGTCAGTTAGTTGGCTTGGTTTTCAGAGATGCTCCAGGAGTCGGTGCCGAAACCGCAGCAAAGATTCGCGCTGCCGCAAAGGAAATTGGCTACCGCCCAAACCTAGCGGCTCAATCGCTGCGTCGGGATTCATCAAACAACATTGGATTTCTTTTTCATGCCGACCAGTCATCCATGCAAGATATTTTGCCAGCAATGTACAAATCGGCCAAGGCAGCAGGTTTCAACCTCATCATCGGCGCAGTGTCAAAGTCTCACAATGAAAATGAGGCTATCGAGGAACTACTGGGTTACCGGTGTGAAGGGCTTGTGCTGTCGGGCTCAGAACTTTCTCAGAGCCGTCTCCAGAAGCTTGCTCGCGAGATTCCTCTGGTTAGCGTCAGTCGCCGCTTGGAGCAGGTTAGAGCCGGCATGGTCTCTTCCAATGGTGAGGCTGGCATTTTCGCAGTCACTATGCACCTCATTGGCCTCGGCCACAAGGATATCGCCTACGTGCACGCTAAAGATATGAGCGACTCTCAGTACCGGCGCGATGGTTACCTAGCGGCAATGGATGCAAATAAACTCAAGGCGAGGGTGGTTACCATCGAAGGTGATTTCGCTGAAGTTGGTGGCGCCGAAGCAGCCGGCAAGCTTCTGAAAGAGAATATTCCTACCGCAGTTGTCTGTAACAACGACCAGAGCGCACTGGGTCTTTCTCATCGACTATTGCAAGCCGGCATAAAGATCCCTGCCCAGGTTTCGATCACGGGCTACGACGACACTGTTGCGCGGTTTCCTTTCATGGACCTAACCACTGCCAGGCAGGACCCAGAGGACTTGGCTCACTTTGCAGTCACCGATTTAGTGGCACGTATTCGAGGCGAGAAATACATCTCGGAAACCTATCTCACCCCGGCCACCCTAATAGTGCGCTCAAGCACTGCCAAACCACGCAAAGAAGCAACCCTGCGCGTCTAGCACGAGCAAGTAAAAATTTATCAAAAAGTTATAAAAAACAACTGTCTTGATTTGGCACGTGCTAGTAAATGCACTAGTTTTAAGGAAGAGGAACTTCACCTCTCGTCAGATTTATCCCCCCGAATGCCTATCATCCGGGGGGATAAATTCATTTAACCTGACTAAGCCTTTTTAGAGTTCTTTCGCTCATCGATGATGATTGCCACGATGATGATGCAACCCTTGACCACAATTTGTAGAAACGGTGAAACGTTCAATAGGTCTAGACCGTTGTTGATCGTTCCGATAAGCAGGGCACCAACTACGGTTCCCCAAATCTTACCGATACCACCCTTGAAGCTGGTTCCACCAACGATTACAGCGGTGATGGCATCCAGCTCGATACCTGTACCCAAGGTCGAGTTACCCGAGCCAATACGTGCTGACCACAGAACACCCGCCAAGCCGGCTAGAAGACCGCTCAGCGTGTAAATGATGATGGTGACCCTTGGAATGCGGATGCCGGAAACGCGCGCTGCTACCTCGTTACCACCGATGGCGTAGGTGTAGCGGCCGAACTTGGTGTAGCTCAAAATGAATGTGGCTATAAGTGCCACTGCGATAAACATAACTACCGGAAGCGGAATGCCCGAAAGTCGAACGTCGGGATCGCTAAAGAGATAACCCTGACCCAAGAAGTTGTAATCATCCTTTAGGTCGGAGAATGGTCGCCCGTCGCCCGTATAGATATAAGCCAGGCCACGTGCGATTGACATCATTCCTAGGGTGGCGATGAACGGGGCCAGTCGGAACTTTGCTATCAGCACACCATTGGTAAAACCGGCTAGTGCGCCGACTCCAAGACCCGCCAGAACGGCAACGATTACCGGCACGTCAATACCTTCAAACTTGACCAAGGAACCGCCCGGGTTTTGTGCCAGGCTGGCAGCCACAACA
>CAIJWY010000051.1 GCA_903824455.1 uncultured Micrococcales bacterium | reverse complement strand
TTTTAGGTCTAACCGTTTCGGCTGGAAACGTTTGGCTTTCGGGACTATGCCTAATCGGAATGGGTCTTCCCATGGCCATCGCCGACTTCTCGGGAAACCTACAAGGAACCGAGGTTAACAATCGCTCAAAGCGCAGCCTGTTCCCCGCAATCCACGCCGCCTTTGGCGTTGGAATGATGTTGGCGGCCGCCTTCAGCTCCTACCTAATCGACAACAAGATCGGTCTTGAGTTCAACTACCTGGTTGTGGCCATTGTGGTCGCCGCCGGGTCGATTTGGGCCGGTTTGGTTTTCCCAAATCATGTGAAAAAGGAAATCTCCCGAGAAGAGAAAATCGCCACCTCGATTTTGGCTCGTGAAGTTTGGACTGAAAAGCGCACTCTCATCATCGCTCTGATTGGCTTCTCGTTTATCATGGCCGAGATCTCGGCTGGCACCTGGTTGCCGATTGCTCTGGAAAACTCCGGCTTCAGCGGCGCCGAAGCGGCTTCCGCGTTCGGTTGGTTCTGGGTGGTCATTACACTCACCCGAGCCGTGGGTGGTTTTGTGGTCGACCGCATTGGTCGCTATGGCAGCATCATGCTTTCGGCCATCATCACCGGGCTTGGTATCAGCGTCTTCGTGTTCGACTCGGTACTTCACATGCCTTACCTCGGCATCGCGCTCTGGGGTATTGGTCTGGCTCTCGGTTTCCCAATGTCGGTGAATTCGATGAGCGACGACCCAACTCGTTCGGCCCCAAGAATCAACATGATCATCACCGTGGTTTACATTTCGAGCATCCTGGTGGGTCCGGTTATCGGAACCATCGGCCAGATGTTTAGTATCTACGCCGCTTTCGCGGTTCCTCTAGCGCTAATGATTCTCTCGGCTGTGCTAAGCCCGGCCACCAAGCAGAAGGTCTAAACCACAACTCCGCGGGCAGCCAAGCCTTCCGCGTAGTCGTCGGCGTAGCGAAGCGAAACCACGAACAACGTGACTATTTGCCGAACCGGATTCGGCTTCACTCCCCTTGCCAAACCCGCCTCCGTGATGCTTTTCGAGAAACCAATCACGAGCGCAATCGAGTTGATGCTGAGGGCAATCAATAGTGCAAAGCTTTGTGATTTGGTAATTCGTTTGATCAGTTCAACGATGTCGCTGGTCTTGGTGGTCAGCGAAACCAGTGCGGCCAAGAGAATCCCCGAAAACACCGCAACGGTGTTGTAAATACCTTTTTCTAGCCCGGCGAAAATTAGCTGCGGAACCAAAACAATTAGCAGCAGAAACTTCATTTGCCACAACTGCATGAGTATCTCTATCGGCCTTAGCCCAGCAAGCAAAAACAGAGCAAGAACGCCAGCGGCAACCACGATTGAACCAACCAGGTCTTTGCCAAAAAAACCAATCAAAGCCAGCGATAGTGCCAGACCCAAAAGCTTCCATCCCGCAGGGATACTGTGGATGATCGATGATCCTGGTCGGTAGAGGCTAATCAATCGAATGACTTTCGGTACTCGGCAATAGTCGATTTCGGATTGCCGCTCTTTCGAATGACTCCCCGATCAAACCAAACAACTTCGTGGCAGGTTGCCGCCAAATCAAGGTCGTGGGTAACCAGAACCAACTGCTGAACTGGCAACTCGTGAAGAATGTTAGAAATGTGTTTGGTGTTCGGCAGATCGAGCAGAGTGGTTGGTTCGTCGGCCACTAAAACTTTTGGCTCACGAACCATTGCCGAAGCGATCGCCAGAAGTTGCTTTTGCCCACTGGATAGAGTGTGGCAGTTTGATTCTTGTAATTCCAAGATGCCAACTGCGCCAAGCGCGGCCTCAACCCGAGAACGCACTTCATCTTTGCTAAGTTTTTTGCCAGTGAGTGAGAACGCCACATCTTCAAAAACTGTCGGCATCACAATCTGCAGATCTGGATTGCTGAAAACAAAACCCACCTCGGAAACTGTTGGGCTCTTCCCCAGAACACTCAACTTGCCTGAAGTTGGCTTCACCAGACCGTTGAGCAGGCGGGCAAAGGTTGACTTACCAGACCCGTTAGCTCCGATTATCGCAACCGACTTGGCAGTTAGTTCTAGATTTATTCCGGATAAAGCAATGTGACCGTCGAATTCGACGGTCACAGCTTCAAGCTTTATCCCGAAGGACATTAGTTGACTAGTGCTTTTGGATACGCAGCTTTAATGCCTAGAAGTACCAATACCGCGATTACGATTTTCACCGAGTCGCCAACCAGGAACACTAGGTTTCCCTGAGCAACCGCCAAGATTGGGAATCCCTGCGAGTAGGCATACCAAAGAATGCCTGGAACATAGATGGCAACGATTCCGCCAACGATGAATGCCAAGAGCGAGCTCACGGCTAGGTTCAGTTTTGGAAGTGTTGCAATTATGAAACCAATCAGCCAGGCACCAATCAGCCAACCAATTAGGTAGCCTGCGGTTGGGCCGGTGAATACAGCCGCGCCTCCGCGTCCGCCAGCGAGCAGCGGCAGACCGGCGAGAACTAGCACCTCAAAGATGAGAACGGCTAGAGTGCCGCGAAACGATCCGAGCACGGCGCCGGCCAGCATGACACCTAGGGTCTGTGCGGTTACTGGCACTCCCGGCAAAATATTTACGGCTGGCACAACGCCAAGGGCGGCGATTAGGCCAACAAAGATTGCGATGCGCGGATAGTCGCGAAGTTGTAGTTTCATTTGAGTTCCTTCCTGAACACTGTTCAGGTTAGTATTACTTCACCATGAACGCAAGTCGCCACTCCAAAACCGATGTGCTTCAGGCAGCCTTGAACCTGCTTGACGAGGTTGGTCTGCCCGATCTCACCATGCGCCGGCTGGCGGCTACCCTCGATGTTCAACCGAGTGCCCTCTACTGGCACTACCCCAACAAACAGACTCTTTTGGCCGAGGTTTCCAACACCATCGTGAACTTTGCCAAGCCGGTTAGCGCTGGCAAAACCTGGCAAGAAACCGCAACCGCCGAAGCTCTCGCCCTGCGAGATTCCCTTCTTGCATTCCGTGATGGAGCCGAAGTGGTTTCCAGCACGCTCGCCCTCGGATTAGGTGCCGACCACGCTCTTGAAAGACTTGAAAAGTCCATGGCGGTTGCAGATCGCGAACTGTCTCACGCGGCTGCCGAATCTATTCTCTTTCTGGTGCTCGGTCAGGTTTGGCATGAGCAGCAGCGCATGCAGGCCAACTCGCTTGGCGTGGTCGACAACCTGAATCTTGCTGGAACACCAAATCTTGAAATCGGAATTCAGTTGATTTTGGGCGGACTGAGCGAAAAAATTGATGCATGACAGAAAAAGTAAAAGGCCCAGCGAGCTACTTCCCATCAATCATCCAAAAATATGGTCAGCCAATCGAACACTGGATGAAGCAGCTGGAATCGGTAAAAGACCTAAAGCACATGGAACAGGTGAAGTTCCTACAAACTGAGTTTGAAATGGGTCAGGGTCACGCCAACGCAATCGTTCACGTGTTCCGCAAAGACCACGGTCTTTAGAGCAGCGACGCCACCAGCCAGGTAAACAGCGGCGCTAACACCAGCGCCGGAAGCATGTCGGCAACCGCCACCTTGCGCAGGTTCAAAAGTCTCAAACCGATACCCAGCATCAAGATTCCGCCGGTTGCGGTGATCGAAGAAACCATTGCCGAAGGAATTCCCGCACCGCCAAAGTAGGCAACCGCGGTGAGAAGTCCCTGCCAAGCACCAACCGTAATGGCTGAGGCGCCAACGCCCCAACCTAAGCTGGCGGCAAAGGCAATTGCCGCGAAGCCGTCCAAGATTGATTTCACAACTAACGTGTCGGCTCCAAGACCAAGACCATCCGACATTGAGCCCAAGATAGCCATTGGGCCGATTGCGAAAATCAGCGAGGCGTCAACGTAGCCGGTGATGAAACGCTGTCGAGATTCCGACCCCTGAGTCTTCTTTGAAAACCGCGTCTGAAGCCAACCGCCGAAGCCTTCCAGCCGGTCTTCGATCTTCAAAAGACTGCCGATGATTCCACCAAACAGAATCGCGAAAATCACGATGAAGAAGGTGCCCGGACCGGTAACTGCTTTTGAATAATCGGCGTCCATCAGTGACATGAGGTTTAGGCCACCGAGCACTATGGTGATTAGGCCGAGCGAGTCGGTTACGGTTCGGCTGGTCTTTTCGGAGAGCTTTGAACCAAGCAGTGTGCCAAGCAAAGTGCCAACAATAATTGTGGCGATATTAAAGATTGTTCCGAAACCGATCATTAGGTAAGTCTAGGTTTAGGTGACCCTACTAGTGACCGTTGCGCTCCAGTTTTGCGCCTTCAACATCAACATCTGGCAAGATTCGGTCGATCCACTTTGGTATCCACCAAGCGGCTTTACCGAGCACGGTTAGAGCGGCTGGCATAAGCAGTAGTCGCACGATGAATGCGTCGAACAGAACACCCGCGCCTAGTGCGAAACCGATTGGACGAATCATTGTGGATTCGGAGAACATGAACGAACCGAAAACCGAAACCATGATTGATGCGGCTGCTAGAACCACCGAACGGCTGAGCTTGAGACCGTGATTCACGGCTTCTTTGGCACTCTTGCCGTGAACGTAGGCTTCGCGCATTCCAGTGGCCAAGAACAACTGGTAGTCCATTGCCAGACCGAACAAAATACCAATCGAAATGCTCGGTAGGAAGTTCATGATTGGTCCCGGGTCGTGAACGTCGGTTATTGCACCGAGCCAGCCCCACTGGAAGATGGCAACCACTGAGCCGAGAGCGGCTGACACCGACAATAGGAATCCGGCACTGGCAACAATTGGCACCGCGATGGAACGGAACACCAAAATCATCAGCAAGATCGACAGCAAGATAACCACGGTTAGGTAGAGCGGAAGCACCGACGACATTCTTTGAGAAATGTCGATGTTCATGGCCGCCAAACCGGTGACTCCGATTTCGGCGTTGAATGAGGTTTTGATTTCCGGAGCTAGGGCGCGAACATCGTGAACCAAGTTAGTGGTTTCGATTTCCGAAGGACCGGTTTTTGGAATTAGAACGAACAGGTACTTTGTTCCATCGGTTGAAATCGAACCAGGCAGAGCGGTGTCAACGTTGTTGAGAATGGCAAGGCGCTCGGCCAGGTCGGCTTTGAAAGTGTTTTCGGCGTTTGTGTCGGGAAGCTTATTCGGCAGGGAAACCACCGTGAGCACCTGGCCGTTAGCGCCTGGACCGAAGGCCTCCGAAATCAG
>CAIJWY010000050.1 GCA_903824455.1 uncultured Micrococcales bacterium | reverse complement strand
CGCTAGTCCGATAATGGCAACGATATTGTTGAGAACCGGCGCCCACATAAACGGACCAAACGAGCTACGAGCATTGAGTACTTCTCCGAGAATCGAGTACAGACCGTAGAAGAAAAGTTGCGGCAAACACCAGTAGGCGAAGGCCGTAGCTAGGGCCAGGGTTTATTCGGTCCAGCCGCTGGTATAGAGGCGAACCAAAAACGGCGATAGCAGAGTTGCGGCAATGGTGATTGCCGCGAAAACAGTGATGATTACCGTCAGCAGGCCGTCGATATATTCTTTTCCGCCGTCTTTGCGCACTCTCGCCCTAACGATTTGGGGAACCAGAACCGCATTCAGCAAACCGCCCACGATGATGGCGTATACGTTGTTTGGAAGTTGATTGGCAACACCGAAAGCATCGGCGGCGTTGGTGGTAACACCAATTGCGTAGGCCAACATCACGGTTCGAACCAAACCGAGAATGCGCGAAACTACGGTTCCGCTGGCCATGATTAGCGAAGAACGAGCAATCGTCATGCCGCTACCTTGCGACGTCGAAGCATTCGGGCGGTACCAACCGCGAGTAGCAGCCCCACGACCACAATCAATGACCCAATTGCGATGGCTTCAAAGTTTCCCAGAACATTCATTTCCACGCTCGAGTTTTCTCCAATGCGAACTCCAGAGAAACTGGTCAGCCAAACGTAAAGCGTCACGTCGCCATTTGCCACGGCTTTAACCGGAACGGTTGCGTTTATTGTGCTGTTCGCCGGAACAGTTACCGCGGTAACTTTCGGAAGACGAACCCGAAGGTTTGAGGTAGCCACGTGAATGAGCACTCGCACTTCGGTGTTGTAGTTGTTTCGAATCAAAATCGGCACTCGAGAGTCCTGGGCCACCAAATTAATTTGCGAACCTTTGACGATTTCAACCTGGTAGACATCAGTGGTTCCGGCCGCGTTCGCGCCCGCGGCGACACCGAGGCTAAGCGCCAGGGCCAGGGCAGTAATGGTTTTCAAAAACCTCATAGGGATCGCTCGTACCACTCAACCACACCGCGAGCCATCCGCTTTTCATTTTCGTGAGCCAAAACGTTGTTTAGTTCACTCAACTCAAACCACTGGGCATCAACCGCCTCCTGGTCGGGGTCGTTGGCAACGTTGAGCTCACCGCCGGTTTGACGGAGCAAATAGTGGTGAACGGTCTTCGAAATCAGTTTGTCTGGCGTGTAAAACTCGTAGTCGATTGATCCGAGAAGTTCGATGATTTCTGCTTCGATACCGGTCTCTTCGAAGACTTCGCGAATGGCGGCCTGTTCAAGCGTTTCGCTACCCTCGGGGTGCCCTTTTGGCACGCACCATTCCAGCTGTTTACGGCGTCGTTGCAAGCGGCCGATTAGAACCACCTTTGCCGAGCCGTCGCTTGCCAACACAAATCCGCCGGCTGAGGTCTCTTGCACTCGAGCCATTCGCTTGCGCGGAGGATTTTGGTTCATGCCCCAAGCCTAAACCTGTGGAACACTAGAACCCATGCAGAGCGTAACGGAAGCCCTCAAAAACCTTGAGGTGACCACCGATAACGAGCTGTTCGTTGAGCTGGGCAAGCGCTTCAAAGATGCCGGTCACGAATTGGCTCTGGTTGGTGGCCCGGTTCGCGACGCCTTTCTAGGACGAACTGCACCAGATATCGATTTCACCACGTCGGCCAACCCAGACCAGATTCTTGCCATCGTGAAAAAGATGACGAAAACGCACTGGGATATCGGTCGTGCTTTTGGAACGATTGGCGCCAGATTCAAAGACGACACCGCGGAGATAACCACCTACCGCGCCGATAAGTATTCGGTTGATAGCCGTAAGCCCCAGGTGGCTTTCGGAACCGACCTCAACGAAGATTTGTTCCGCCGCGATTTCACCATCAACTCCATGGCTCTCAGGCTTCCGGAGAAAACCTTTGTTGACCCGTTCAATGGTTTGGCCGATCTTTTGGCCGGAGTCATTAGAACCCCTGGCAAGCCAGAGGATTCGTTCAGCGACGACCCGCTTCGAATGCTTCGAGCTACCAGGTTTGCCAGCCAGCTCGGTTTTGAAATCGAGCCGGCAACCTTTGCCGCGATGACCGCCATGGCCTCACGAATAGAAATCATCTCGGCGGAGCGAATTCAGCAAGAGTTGGTAAAGCTCATGCTCGGCAAGTATCCGCGCAAAGGCCTCACGGCCTTGGTTGACTCTGGACTGGCAGCCATAGTTTTGCCGGAGCTACCCGCTCTGAAGCTCGAGGTCGATGAGCACCACCATCACAAGGATGTCTACGAGCACACCCTGACCGTGGTTGAACAGGCCATCGATTATGAGAAAGATTACGAGTTAGAACCCGATTTCGCGCTTCGTTTTGCCGCCCTGCTTCACGACTGCGGTAAGCCGAAGACTCGGCGGCTCGAGCCCGGCGGTAGCGTGAGCTTCCACCAGCACGATATGGTTGGCGCCCGAATCGCCAAAAAGCGCATGCAGGCTCTGAAGTTCGACAACGAAACCACCAAGACGGTTTGCCGGCTAATTGAACTGCACCTGCGCTTTTTCGGCTACGGCGATCAGGCGTGGACCGATTCGGCGGTTCGCCGTTACGTGCGCGACGCCGAGGGCCAACTGGTTCGCCTGCACGCACTTACCCGAGCGGACGTGACCACCCGCAACCAGCGCAAGGCCGAGCGACTTTCGTTCGCCTATGACGACTTGGAAGCGAGAATCGCGAAACTTCGCGAGCAGGAAGAGCTTGATGCGCTTCGCCCCGATCTATCCGGCGAAGAGATTATGGAAATTCTCGACCTAAAACCAGGTCCTGAGGTTGGTAAAGCGCGTAACTTCCTAATGGAATTACGTTTAGAAGAGGGTGCCCTCGGCGCCGAGGAAGCAAAGTCCCGCTTGCTTCAATGGTGGCAAGCCCGCTAAACTCAAAAGGTTGCAAAAAATACCCTCCTGTCATGGAAGTCCCATGGCCGTTCTAGTCCAAAGGAGGTGGGTTAAATATGCATTTATACGAGCTCATGGTAATTCTCGACCCAACGGTTGAGGAGCGCACAGTTGCTCCAAGTCTGGACAAATTCCTAAACGTAATCCGCAACGGTGGAGGCACCGTTGACAAGGTTGACATTTGGGGACGTCGTCGTCTGGCTTACGAAATCAACAAGAAGACCGAAGGCATCTACGCCGTCATTAACGTCAACGCTAACTCAGCAGACGTTTTGGAAGTAGACCGCCAGCTACGTCTTTCGGAAGCGGTTATGCGTACCAAGGTACTGCGCGCCGACGAAGCTGTAGTGAACATCGAACCTGTTGCTGTTCCTGAAGTTTCTGCTGAAGAGAAAGCTGCCGACAAGGCAGAAGAAGCTCCAGCTAAGGCTCCTGCTGAAAAGGCTCCAGTTGCTGAAAAGGCAGCTCCTGCCGCTAAAGCTCCTGCAGCCAAGAAGGCTCCTGTTGCTGAAAAGGCAGCTCCTGCAGCCAAGAAGGCACCTGCTGCTAAGGCTCCTGCTGCTGAAAAGCCGGCAGCCGCCAAGAAGCCTGCAGTCAAGAAGCCTGCAGCGAAGAAGGCGGAGTAACTCTCATGGCTAACGAACTAATCGTGACGATTGTCGGCAACCTAGCCGACGATCCAGAGCTACGTTATACCCAGG
>CAIJWY010000049.1 GCA_903824455.1 uncultured Micrococcales bacterium | reverse complement strand
TCCTAAGCAAGTTCGGTGTTTCTCGTGTTCGCTTCCGCGACATGGCTCACAAGGGCGAGCTTCCAGGTATCACCAAGTCATCCTGGTAAATCAAGTTTTATAGAAAGACCGTCACCTTCGGGTGGCGGTTTTTCGTTAAACCGCATAAATAAAGGGATTTAGACACGCCGAGCCAAATAACCTAGCGATTTTTACAGAGGCATAGATTTATAGCGACTAACAACTAGTCATTCTTTCAAACATCGGAGGGCCAAATGGCTAACACTCTAAACAAAGGCGAGCTAGTAGCCGCTATTGCTGCACACACTGGTGAATCTCAGGCCGCTGTCAACCGTGTTGTTGACGCACTGTTCGAGACCATCGCAAAGACCGTTGCCAAGGGCGACAAAGTCACCATCCCAGGCTGGCTCTCAGTAGATAAGGGTTTCCGTGCTGCTCGTCAGGGCCGTAACCCACAGACTGGTGCAACCATCCAGATTGCTGCAACCAACACCGTAAAGGTTTCGGCTGGAAGCAAGCTAAAGGCTGCAGTCAAGAAGTAATTTTCTTCTTGTGGAAGGCGTCGGCTTCGGCCGGCGCCTTCTCGCTTAAGATGGACAGGTGAACCCCACCCAGCAAGCCCGACTTTTCGTCTTTGGCCAATTCTCGCTATTAGCGCTTTTATTGTTCTGGCCGAATGACCACGTGGGTTTCGGTCTTCTGGATTTCCTGTTTGAATTCGTCGGGGTCCTCTGCTTTCTCGGCGGCGGAATACTGATTTACGTGGCGCTGAGGAGATTGTTCGCCAAATCCCTTCCTAAGCTTTCGGGTAACGGCAAAGATAAGGCTCTCAAGTCTTTGCGAATCGTTTGGCCGAAGCCGAGCGACGACGCCAAGCTGGTTACCGACGGAGTGTTCAGACGCATGCGTCACCCCGTTTACACCGGACTACTTTTGATGGGTTACGGTATCGGCATTGCCAGCGGCCCGGTTCCGCAGCTGTTCTTTGCTATCGCCCTACACGTGGTGCTGAGATACAAGGCCGAACTGGAAGAGAAGTTCTTGGCGGAAAAGTTTCCCGAGTATCCGAAGTACGTTGGGCGCACCGGTCGCTTTTTCCCAAAGGTTGAAGATTGAGCAAACGCCTTCTAGGGGTTTTATCGGTTTACGGCTTTGCTGCACTGGCAATCTGGTTGACGCTTTCTTACACAAAGGGTAATGCGCCTCTGGCACTTGGTGATCCCGGTGAATTCATTCGCTGGGTTCAGCCGATACTGCAGTCGATAAAGAACTTGGCTATGGCAATTACCGTTGGCGCACTGGTCTTCGCGGCCTGGGCTTTTTCAGAAAAATCCGAAGCGCTAACGCGCTTACTGACGCGAGTTTCACTCGCGGCTATGGCATGGGCGGTGTTCGGGGTTCTTCACCTTCTCGCAACCTATCTGTGGATAACCGGATCGCAATTTTCTTTAGGTAATAACTTCGGTGCCGGGCTAACCCAGTTTTTAACCGAGGTGGCATTGGGCCAAGCGCTATCGCTAAATGTTTTAGCCGCTGTGGTGATCAGCTTGTTAGCGATTTCCATAACTTCGCTTCGTTCGGTAATTTTTGTGGCTGCTCTCGGCTTGGCCGCGTTGGTTCCTTTGGCGGTAATCGGTCACGCGGCCGGAACCGCCGGTCACGACATGGCTGTGAACTCGATGGGTATTCACCTAGTGGCAGCGGTGGTTTGGGTTGGCGGTTTGATCGAACTAGGTTTTCAGGTTGCTGCCGGGGGTAACTGGCTGGTGCTGGCGAAACGCTATTCAACCCTCGCCCTCTTTGCTTTCGGCCTAACCGCGGTGAGCGGAATAGCGGCTGCGTCGATTCGCATCGT
>CAIJWY010000048.1 GCA_903824455.1 uncultured Micrococcales bacterium | reverse complement strand
CCAGAGAACGCCGAGGCCACGTTTAGGTGCGTGAAGGTCATGGGTAGACCAGAACGAGGCGCCAATCATCTTTACCTACCGCGTGCAGTAGTTCATATTGCTGGCAAGTCTTCGACAGTAGATCAGAGGCCATGAGCCGCCACATTTCAACCTCGATCACGTCGCGGCCGATTCCTCGCTGAACCCTAACCGCTTCCGCCCACCACTCACGCCTAGCAAACCACCGCATTGGCTTATTGGCCACCAAAAAGTTGGCGTTACGCCATTTGAAGCCAATTGGCTCACCGGTTCCGTTGACCGCAACGGCAACCTCTTCATCAACGTGAATCACGTTGACACCTCCTTCAAGACAATTCGAACATTTGTTCGAATATCAAGAGTGTATGAAGAGGCACCGACATTGCAAATCGAGAACGGCGTGTCGCCTAAATTGCTTTGATTAGGTCTTCGTTATTGACTCTGACCTTGCCAACATCCTGGCCAACGGCTTGGAACAAAACCTCCTGCATAACCTCGTCGGAACCGGCAGCAGCAGCCTTTAGCAGGTCAAGATCGCCCTCGATGTGAGGGTCAATCCAAGCTTCGAAAGTATCTGGCGTGAGCAGTACCGGATTTCGGTCGTGAATGTGAGCCAATTCGGGAGCGGTGTCTTTGGTGAGAGTGGTTGCCGAGAGTAACCACTGGCCATCGACCGGATTCTTCCACCACTCGTAGAGGCCAGCCAGGGCAAACATTCCCTCATCACCGGCGTGAATGTAGAACGGTTGCTTGGTGCCATCCGGCAGTACCTGCCACTCGTAGTAGCCACTGGCGGGAATCACACAGCGACGACGAATCACCGAATCCCTGAACGAAGGCTTTTCTAGGATGCTTTCGATGCGTCCGTTGATCAGGGGAGCTCCCTCAATCGCCTTTGCCCAGCGAGGAACTAAGCCCCAGCGAGCGGAGTGAATCTCGCGATGCAGCTCACCAATCGGAGACCCGTCGGCTTCTTTCTCAAAGGAACGATCCACCACGATTGCGATTGGCTGGGTTGGCGCGATGTTGTAACTAATGCCCGGGCCTTCACCCACAATTTCGTCGGCTTCGAAAATGGTGAGAATTTCTCCAACGGTTTTAGCAACGACAAATCTTCCACACACGTTTAAAGCTCCGAAGCCATCAGTTTTAGTCGTCTTTGAAAAGACTCAAGGTGTTTTTGAGGACCAACGTTCCCACCAAGGTTCACCCATTCCACAACCGGCCTGATTCCACTCAGCGAACTCAGTAGCCACAGTTCCAGCCCGATTAGGTCACTCGGTTCAACCTGAGTGGTCTGGGTATCGTAGCCAGCCTGATTGGCGAGTTCGAAAACATCCATTCGAGTTACGCTGGGAAGCCAACGGGTGGTGTCGTCGGGCGCGTAGAGCACATCGTTTTGCCACCAAACCAGCGACGATAGTGCGCCTTCGACCACGTACCCTTCCGGGCTAAGGAAAATGGCTTCATCGGCCCCGAAAAGATTGGATTTGCGTCGAAGTGAGGCTCCGTAGGCAAGATCGGGACCCTTGGTAGTTGGATCGACTCGACTGTCGGTTTCATCGGCGGTCCAAAGAGCCACGCTCGATTTGAATTCGGCAGGTTCACGAAGTCGCAGCACCAGGTTGTCGCCAGATAATTCGATTCTTGGAAAGACTTGCCCTTCACGCGGAATCAGCTTGATGACCTCACCCCAGAAAGTTTCTAGATCGAGGGTGGAAATTTTCTCGGTCGAAGAGTTGAACCGATTTTTGTGCTTGTCTAACGAACGAACGCGACCATCGCTAACCAAGAAGGAGTCGGCAACTTGGATGGGGTGTTCATAGACATCTACCAAATGAAGGTGATTGCCATCAAAGACGTATGTTGTCTCTGCCACCGATGCTCCTAATAATGAAAGTCCTTGCAACTAATCTAGTGATAGTCGAGAAGCAGAAAGTGCCATGCAATTACATGTTGAATCATTGCGCGGTTGGGTAAGCCCAACCAATGCGTTTATTGCACTCTTTTCTGAAGCCAAAAATTCATTCTGGCTAGATCGAGAATTTTCCGAGTCAAATCGATTCAGCGTAATCGGAACCGGCGAAGAGATAGCCTTTAGCGACTTTGAATCTTTGCGAAACAACTTAGCCAACCTCGACGATTTCGACCTGCCCTTTAGTTTTCGCCCGGGTTTAGTTGGTTGGCTAGATTTTGAGTTGGCAGGGCCGCGATTTATGCGTGTGGAAAGTGCCATGGTTTTCGATCACGAAAATCGTCACCTGTATTTGATCGCCAGATCGGAAAACGAAACTCGTTTCCGACACTGGCTCGACGCGGCGCTACTTCGCATTGGCCTGATTGGCGGAGAAAGTCTGAAATACCTGCACCAGACCAAGAAAGCCTCGATCACCTCGGTTACCCCTAGGCACAGCGACCAAGCATATTTGGCATTGATTGAAAAGGCCCAAGCCCACATTGCCGCTGGAGATGTTTATCAACTTTGCCTCACCAACCAGTACCGCATCGAGGGTGAGGCCGACCCGCTTTCAACTTTCATAGAACTTCGTGAAAACAACCCGGCTCCCTATGCCGGGTACTTCAAATTCGGTGAAACCGTTTTGGTTTCTTCGTCTCCTGAACAATTCATTGCGGTGAGTCAGACCGGCGAAGTTTCTTCGAAACCAAT
>CAIJWY010000047.1 GCA_903824455.1 uncultured Micrococcales bacterium | reverse complement strand
GCAATTCTCCAGAGGAATTACCATGAACTGATCGGCCACCTTGCTTGCCGAGTAAATCTTTTGCTGGATCCCGCCAATCGGGCCCACCGACCCGTCGGATTCGATGGTGCCGGTTACCGCTATTCGTTTTCCCCCGGTTAGCGATCCTTTACTCAACTTGTCGATGATCCCTAAGGTAAAGGCCAATCCACCTGACGGGCCACCCACTTCGGTCAAGCCGAAAGTGACCTTGTGAGTTTCTAGCGTTCCCGTTGGCAATACCGTTGCGGCTGCGGCCAAAGCCTTCTTCTGAGAATCTTCAAAATCCTGAGCCGACGCTTTCTTTTCGTCGTTCAGCGTCATGCCGTCTGGATAAGCCAAATCCAGCGGATATATTGCTTTTTCTTCGGACAGGAATGCCGCAAAAAGTTCCCAAAAGTAAGGTGTGTTTCCAGGCGAGCCGCTCTCGTAAACGGTGAGCACATCAATTACGCCGACATTATTTTCATCGACGGTCGGGTCAACCGCAATGACTTCTTTGCCCTCTTCAAAGTCGAGGACGTTGTAAACCGGCCCAGGTTCGACGATCACGAACGGTAGCTGTTGATTGGAACCCCAAATTACTCCGAAAACAGCGGCAGCAACAAGAGCCCAACCCAGGCGTCTGCGCAAGATTACCTTCACCTTCACCAGCCTAGGCTAGTGAAGCGTTACCCTAGGGCTGAGGAGTTAAGTTGACTGAAGAGAACCAGCCAGAGGGAATTGACCCTGAAGAATTCGCCAAGTTCCTCTCTGAACTTATGAAAGGCAACGGGTCGATTGACCCCGCCGAGTTAGCCAAGATTGCCGGTTTACCAAATGATCCAGTGGCGCTAAACGCGCTGATGGAACAGTTGCAAAAGGCCTTGGTTCAAGGCGAAAGTCAAACCGTGGCCGGAGTCAACTGGACGCTAGCCGAGAAACAGGCACTAACCGCAGCCAGACAGGGTGGTTTTGCAGTTTCGGAAAAGCAAAAAGCTGCTCTGCGTGAAGCGAAACTTATGGCCGACCTTTGGCTCGACCAGTCGACCAACCTTGGAGCGGTGATTCAAGAACCAAAACTGGTTAGTCGCGAGCTCTGGGTTCTTGATGCCCTTCCACTGTTCCAGTCGCTCGCAGGTCCCATCGCCGAGCGGGTTGCCGAAGCACTATCTGAAAATCTCGAACAGAATTTGCCTGACGAACTAGACGACTTAGCCAAAGGTGCTCGTGGGCTGATGCGGTCGGCCGGAGGCACACTTTTTGCCATGCAGTTGGGTCAAACGCTGGGAAAGTTGAGCCAGGAAGTCATCTCCGGCGGTGACATCGGCCTACCCTTCTACGTGGAATCTAGAGCCGCACTGGTTCCGCAAAATCTTGACGCTTTGATCATTGAGAATTCTCTAATCCAAGACCAGGCGCTCATTTTCTTCAGCATTCGGGAACTTGCCCACAGCAGGTTATTCAGGCACAGTCGCTGGTTGCGAGACTCGATAATTGCACAGCTCAACAACTACGCCCAAGGAATCAGTATCGATTCAGATGCCATGACCCAGCTGGCTCAGGAAATTAGCCCTGAAAATGCCGAAGCACTGCGTTCGGCCTTGGAATCTGGCGAATTGCTGGCCCCCAGAAGTGATGAACAATTAGTTGCCCTAGCGGCTATCGAAAATCTTTTGGCACTAATTGAAGGCTGGGTAACTGTGGTTACCGAAAACTCGGTGAAGCTACTTCCAAGCGCCGGAGTGCTAGAGGAAGTTGTTCGTCGACGTGCCAACGCTTCACCGGCTAGAGCAACCTTCTCAACTTTGATTGGCCTCGACCTGAGACCAAAACGTTCTCGTGAAGCCGCCGAATTTTGGCGTGAGGTAACGAAACGATTGGGAGTCGAAAATAGAGATCGACTCTGGGATCACCCGGATCTGCTGCCGTCCTCAGAAGACATCGACAACGTCGACGCTTTCATCAAACGGATCAGCAGCGGTGGAGACCAGTTAGATCAAGACCTGCGGGATTTACTAGGGGAATAGCGCCCTGTGGAAAAGAACTTGTTCCGGTTTTGAAACTGCAGCAAAATGCTTGAATGCCGATTCAAATCAATCCGTCAAAAGTTCCAATTTGGGTTGGGGAGAATGAACTTCGGCTCGGAACTAATGCTCACGACCAGACTCTGACGCAGGTTAGCAACGCTCAGGAACGGCTGATCCAATTGCTTTTTGAGGGGGTTGCCAAAGATCAGCTTTCCCTAGTGGGAGGCTCGGTTGGGCTCAGCGAAATCGAGACCAATGATTTTGTTGAGCGTCTGCGACCCAGCCTGCTAATGGAAGCGACAGCTAAGAGTGATGGGCGTGCCATCGACGTTCGGTTTGCCGAACTGATCAGGTTAGGTTTTCAAACCAGCCAATCGCCCGCCGATGTTTTATCGAAGCGAGCGGGAACGGTAATTCGGATTCCCGTGCTCGATCGAACCGGCCTAAACCTGCTGCGCGCACTTAGCGAGTTGGGCTTTCGAAGTTTTCTAACCGACGACTTTGATGCGGTTGGCTCACCAGATGGTGGTGAACTCGGTTATCCAAAGGCGCTCCTCGGAATATCAAGATTGTCGGCTGCCAGATCACTTCTCGAAATTGATAAAACTCATGTTGAGCTCAATCACCCAAAGGGAGCCGGCAAGAACGCTCTGCAATTATTGAACGCCACTCACCGAGTAACACCTTCGCGCTATAAAAACATGCAATCACCCTGGCTTGCCATCGAATACAAAATCGATTCGATTTTTGTTTCCGCCATCATGGTGCCGCGAGTTTCGCCTTGTCTAGGCTGTCGCGACCTCTGGGTTGCCGAGGCCAACCCAAGCTGGGTAACCGACTCGATTCAACTGAGCGCCAGAGCCGATCAACTAGACGACGGAGCAAGTCTCTTGATGGCAGTTGCGCTGGCTTGCCGAAACATTTGCAGTTATTTTGACCACGAAATCATTGAGTCGGGCAATGTCGTTGACGTGGTGAGTAGAAAAGTCAGTGAAAGTAACTTTCAATTTCACCCGACCTGCAGTTGCAGGAGTTAGCGCGACAGGAGATTGAAGAAACGCGACCTAGTTCGTTCACGGCCGTTCACCGAATCTCTGAGGGAGTAGCTCAAAGCCAGTTCCTTGCGAGCGCGGGTTACTCCAACGTAAAAGAGGCGACGCTCTTCATGAATTGCGGCATCGGTCTTGGCATAGCCGATTGGGAGTAAGCCTTCATTGAGTCCCGCCAGAAAGACCGAATCCCATTCCAAACCCTTAGCGGCGTGAATAGTTGAAATCGTGATGGCGGCCTTGATCGGTTCGTGCTGCGAACGAATTCTTTCGTCAACCTCTTTGATGAAGTCTTCCAGCGAGGAGTCTTCCGGCATTTCGTCGACGATTGCTAAAAACGAATTGAGAGCTTCCCACTTTTCGCGAATTGCGCCTGGGGCATCTGGTTCCTTGGCTTTCCAACCGAGTTCGCGGCAAGCATCGGAAACTATTTGGTAGAGCGGGCGATCGCTCGGTGTGATGGTTTCAGCCCGAACCAAACGCACCACGTGCAAAATTTCGGGACGATTGAAGAAACGTTCACCGCCTCGAACCTGGTAGTCGATGCCGCGGTCGGCCAAAGCTTTTTCAAACTGCTCCGACTGCGAGTTCACGCGATACAAAATGGCTATCTCGTTTGGTTTTACTCCCTTGGCCAACTGCTTTGAAATATCAGATGCGATGCGGTTGGCTTCGTCCACCGAATCTGCCGCCTGCAAGATTTCCGGTTCGATGCCAAGGTCATTTTGAGAAACCAATTCGTCCAGGTCGGTTTCGCCGCTCACCACCCGATTTGCCAGAGCGATAATTCGACCGGTAGATCGGTAGTTGCGGGTGAGGGTTACCACGGTAGCGTCTGGGTAGGCGGTGAGGAACTCCAAAAGGTAACCGCTGGAAGCGCCGGTAAAGGTGTAAATGGTCTGGTTAGGGTCACCAACCACACAAAGATCACTGCGGTCTCCTAACCAGGCTTCAAGAAGAGCTTGTTGAAGCGGCGAAATGTCCTGATACTCGTCGACGGTGAAGAACCGATACTGCTGCTGTACATGGGCCAACACTCTCGGTTCGGACTGCAGCATGCCAAGGGTGAGAATCAGAACATCTTCCCAGTCGAGCTTTTGAGCCTTGATCTTGAGGTCTTCGTAAGCCCTAATCAATTGCACCAGCTGGGCCGGTTTTATGCCGGCCACCGCAGGCCTCGAAGCCTCTTCGTATTGCTCAATCGAACGCATGGTGTATTTGCGCCACTCGATTTCGGCAGCAACATCGCGCAGTAGAGCCGCGTCGAAGTGAATTTTCATCAATTCGGCCGCTTCTGCAATCAGCTTGGATTTGGAGGTCAAGACACTTGGTGCTGGCACCCCAGCCAACTGTGGCCAGAAATACTCGAGTTGGCTTAGAGCCGCTGCGTGGAAAGTTTTTACCGCAACCCCGGGGATTCCCAGCTGTCGCAACCTGGCGCGAAGTTCGCCCGCCGCACGACTGGTGTAGGTGAGAGCCAACACCCGGTTGGCGGCAAACTGGCCCCTGGCAATTCCATAGGCAATCCGGTGAGTGACCGTGCGTGTTTTTCCAGTTCCGGCTCCAGCCAAAATGCAAGTTGGGCCAACCAAAGACATCGCGGCTTCGCGTTGTTCGGGGTCGAGTGCTTCGAGCAGGGCTTCGGGATCCACTAGTGATCCTGGCCGTTCAGTTCTTCGCCAAGCCAGTGCTCAATAATCGACCTAGCAATCGAAAGCTTGCCCGGGAGAAGCAGCGAATCGGCTTCATCCTTCAGCTCTTGCTTTGAAAACCAACGAAGTTTAACAATCTCTTCCCCGTCTGGGATGGCTTCGCCTCCAGAAAACTTTGCCAAATATCCAAGCATCAGTGAATACGGAAAAGGCCACGCCTGCGAGCCGATGAATTGCGGGTCACGCACCACAATCCCAGCTTCCTC
>CAIJWY010000046.1 GCA_903824455.1 uncultured Micrococcales bacterium | reverse complement strand
CGCGGAACTTTCGTTCAGCGTCACGCCGTTTTCCACGACCGGATCAACGGCCAAGAGTGGCTTCCGCTTCGTAACTTAGGTGCGGGCCAGGCCAAGTTCTACATCTACGATTCTCTGCTCAGCGAGTATGCCGCAATGGGCTTCGAATACGGCTACTCGGTTGAAGCGAAAGACTCTCTGGTGCTCTGGGAGGCTCAGTTCGGCGACTTCGCCAACGGTGCCCAGACCATCATCGACGAATTCATTTCATCGGCCGAACAAAAATGGGGTCAGTACTCCGGTCTGGTTCTACTTCTCCCTCACGGCTACGAAGGGCAGGGGCCAGACCACTCGTCGGCTCGCATCGAGCGTTACCTTCAGCTTTGCGCGCAGAACAACATGACCGTGGCTCAGCCATCTACACCGGCTTCCCACTTCCACCTGCTGCGCCGGCAGGCATATTCATCACCTCGTCGTCCGCTTATTGTCTTCTCTCCTAAGTCGATGCTTCGCCTAAAGGCCGCTTCATCGTCGGTGGCAGATTTCACCACCGGCACCTTCCAGCCGGTGATCGGCGACGAGCGTGGTCTAGATGCTTCGCAGGTGAAACGCGTGATCTTCTGTTCGGGCAAGGTCTATTGGGATCTACTCGCGGAAGCCGAGAAACGCCAGGATCGCATCACTGCGATTGTTCGCGTTGAGCAGCTCTACCCAACCCCGGTTGATGAGATCAAGGCAGCCTATGCCCAGTATCCAAATGCCGAACTGGTTTGGGTTCAGGATGAACCGGCCAACCAGGGTCCATGGACCTACATCGGATTGTTCTTGCCTAAGTACATGGGTGGTCAAGTTGCCAAGATTGTTTCTCGCCCAGCGAGCGCCAGCCCAGCTACCGGTTCAAGTAAGGCTCATGCAGCCGAACAAGCCGACCTCGTTCAGCGCGCGTTCGATGCTTAGGAATCCCTTTGCAAGAGCTTGAGTCTGCGCTTCGCGTAATCGTTTTGGGAGACCAACTCGTTACCGCAAGCGGTGACCCAAAGGGCATGGGTTGGATTGGCCGAGTGCAAGCCAGAACTCCTCAGGTCGACCCAACCATCGAGTTGATTACCCTGGCTAACCCCGACGATAATTCGCTCACTCTGTCGAAACGCTGGGAAGCCGAAGTGACTCCGCGAGTTAACACCATCGGCCGCACCAAGGTTGCTATCGCAATGAGTCATCACGACATTCGCGCCGGGCTTTCCACCTCGCGAAGCCGACTGAACCTAGCCACCGTCTTGGATGACGCGTTAAAAAACGGATTCGAACCTTTCGTGATCGGTCCGACCCCCCACAAGGAGTCGGCTCTCAACAACGACGTTGAGCAATTGTCTTGGGGCTTCGAAGACGTTTGCTCTCGTCGCAACGTTCCTTATGTAGATTGCTTCCACCCGCTTCAGGGACACGAAGGGTGGAATACCGAATTACAAAATTCTCCATCCGGATTACCGGGGCAAGTTGGTTACGGGCTAATCGCTTGGTTGGTGCTCAACCGCGGTTGGGTTGAATGGCTCGGCGTACAAGAAGCCGAATAAAGTTTTGGTTTACTTGTCAAATGGAACGAATTGAACTCACTCTGGCCGACGGCCGCAAACTCGAGATAACCACCGCTGGAACTCCCAGCTCTAAGGCGGTTGTTTTTCACCACGGAACACCAGGGGGCACCAGCACCTGGGATGAATGGCTCAAGGTTGTTGAAGCTCAAGGCGGCTTTGCCATCGCCTACTCCAGACCTGGTTATGGAACCAGCAGTCGGCACCTTGGACGAACTGTGGTCGATAACGCTTCCGACATCGCCGAAGT
>CAIJWY010000045.1 GCA_903824455.1 uncultured Micrococcales bacterium | reverse complement strand
GCTTTTGCACGGTCGCGCCGCTCACGCGAGAATGCTCACCTACTTTGCCAAAGCAGATGCACTGGTTCAAACCTCGGTTGGTTTTGAAACTCAGGGAATGACCGTTTACGAGGCGGCGGCTGTTGGAACCCCGAGCATTCTTTGCGACAGCAACATCGCTGAAGAGTTCGCAGCAGGTGCCCACTGGGTGGTGGAAGACGAGTCGGTGAAATCTCTGGCCAGAACTCTTGCCAAGGCGGTAGCAGATCTTCGAAAAGGGGATCGTCGAGGAGACAAATTGATTGGTGATGAGCTTTTGCTTCAGAGCGGGCTCACCAAAAGAGCGATTGGAATCTACGAAGAGCTGCTTGCCAAGGGCGGCAAGTACACCAATTAGAGCTTCACAGCTAATTCAGCAGTGAGGCGAACTTGATTTTTTTCCTGAGCTAAATTCCAGTCCAAACATATTTCGTTTAGCATCTCGGAACCAATCCCCAAATCTATTTCCTTTGCTAATTCCCTGCCATTGTTCGTGACCTCAATCGACAAGCTGTCGTCTGCCGTCCTATCTATAACCACTGTCGCTTGAGTTGCATCACCGTGACGAACCGCGTTCGAGACTGCCTCTTTCACAATTTCATTGACACAGAAACTGGAGTCTGTGCTTCTTTCGATAGCTCGCGTTGCTCTTGATGAAACCTGAACTTTCAAATCACAAATTCCATCCCAAACCTCACGCAGTTCCCTCAGGCCGGAATCCAAATCGATGACCTCTTTCAGGTCGGCATTCACGGCCAATTCAGCCCGGTTTAGATCCTGTTTAACCAGCTGCAGAACAACCGGGGTAACTTCCTCATTTGATTGAAGTCGAGCGAGGGCCGCAGTTAATGCGCTCTGCACGCTGCCATGCAGGACTAAGAGCCATCTCTTTTTAAATACCCAAACTTTTTGAGCGAACAGTGAGTTTTCTTTCGCTAAAGACAAAAGGTCAGCGGAAATTTGGGTTTCGATTTCATTTCTGCGTTCTACTCTCACGGCAAGTAGCATCAAAATAATTGGACTAATTACTCCGCTTAGCATTGCAAATCCGGCGAACATGATCGACCGTCCAGGATCGAAGCCAAGAACAAGGTAAATGTAGATGACATTTGATGAAGAAGCAACGAGACCGGCAAAAAGGGTGTATGCGATCGCATTAAATCTGGGAAGTTTCTTTCGACCTGAAATCGAGTATTTGAAAATTAGCAACACCACAGAGTAGATCGTAAAGATCGCAAGATTATCCAGTAATCCATTTGGTGATTTATAGACCCAAAGCCAAATCGAAACGCCGAGCGTCTCTAAAAATGACGACCAGCCAAGGTTTATCTTGTCTCGCAGAGAGAAGCGTTCAGGTAGAGAAGACTTTATCGATTTGAATCTCTTAAGATTCTGAATCTCAAACGGTTTTGGCTGACTGGCAGCGATTTCCGCCATCATCGGTCTAATTTGGTTACTCAGCGTGAACTTCAGCTTTTCGAGAACTGCGCCAACGTTACCCGCATCACCAAGAAGTTCTCTAATGGATTGAATCTGTGGAAAAATGGCCAGTCGGGTTCGTTCTTGCAAAGCTTCGTTAAGTTCCGTCAACTGTTCTGGTATCTCTCGGCGAGCAGCGGCCAGTCTGGTTTGTATTTTTGACAGGCTTTCCAGCGAATCTAGGTACTCCAATTTTGAGCCGTTCACTAGAGCCCACTGAACGTAAAGCACTATCCCCATGAAGGCGCCACCCCCCACTCGGAATTGCCAGAGTGAGTTGACGTCTATTCCCGCCCACAGCGCAAAAAGTCCTACAGAAACATTTCGAGAGGCTCCCGCTAGGGCTGCGACCAGGAGATTTAGGAAAAATCTAGTTTTGGCTACGCGACGATTCAAAAAGAGTGATTTGTAAAGCATTCCGATGATGAGCGGCGGAGCAAATGCAGCTCCTGATACGGCAAACCAGGTAGGTGTGAAATTGTTTTGACTAACCGCATCCGTGAGAAAAGAAATCGCCGAAAGAATTATTGTGAAGAACACGAAAAGCCCGAAAGACCAAGCCGACGGTGAGCCGATATAGGCAATTGTTCGCTTAAACCCCTGTTTCGGAGGTTTAGTGATCTGCCCCAGAGTGTGCATACTTCACTATGGCATAAGGCGGTAAATTTGACCTGATGCACATTCTCTTTTTCGCCGACCACCACCCCGACTCTTTAGGAGGGGTGCAGACCAGTTTCATGCTTCAGAAGAAGTTTTTGGAGCGAGCTGGGCACACCGTGACTTTGGTGGTTAGTCGCCGCTACCGTCGGAGCCGCAGGCTCGATGGAATGATCGAAGTTCCAGCGCTTCCGGTTCCACCAACCGGCGCCTACTCGATTGAGCCGTCACTCAAATTGGCTTACCGAACCGTGCAGCGCAAGTTGGCCAAAATGGCCTTGCCGGTCGACATCGTTCACATCCAAGCCGATATGTGGGGAGCGATTCTCGGAGCGGCCTGGGCCAAGGACCACGGGCTGCCACTGGTTCAAACAGTTCACACCAACCTTGAAGTTGGAATCTCGCATACGTTCGGCAAAATGCTCACTCGGCGAGCAGCTCAGGTGATGAATGCCTGGGCGGCATCGATGCTCGACCATGACGCGCCCCGAAATTCGAAGGACATCTGGGCGTTCAAGGAGCAGATCAGTCGCCATGCCAACTTTGTGACTGCGCCTTCTACCCATTTTGCTGAGGAACTTGAAAAACACAAGGTGGTGGAAAAGGCGATAGTGCTTCCGAACGGCGTAGACGACGACGTGGTGGAAGGAATCCATCCGGTGGTTCACGAAAACGTTGAACGGACTCTCGATTTCGTTTGGGCTGGCAGATTGAGCAGTGAAAAGCGGATCACCGAGTTTCTGGGAGCATTCCACACTGCCAATATTCCAAACGCGAAGCTAAGCATCTACGGTTCTGGGCAGTTAGAGGCAAAGGTTCGCATTATCTTGGTGCAACTCGGGCTTTCGCATGTGGCCACTTTCTACGGACGCCTTCCGCACCGAGATTTGGTCACTCGCTTTGCCGCCGCTGATCTCGTTGCTCAAAGTTCCGTTGCCTTCGAAACGCAGGGAATGACCGTCTACGAAGCGATTGCGGTTGGAACTCCGGTGCTGGTGGCCGACCCGAAGATTGCTGCCGAACTTCCTGCCGAATTCGTGTGGCTTTCAAAAACGCCGAGCGTAGACGACATGGCTCGCGCTCTAACCCGAGCCGCCAAGGACATTCGATCGGGCAACACCAAGCGCGCCCTAGACACCGGCGAATGGTCGGTTTTGCAGAGCCAACTAACTGCCAAGATGATTGACCTCTACAAGAAGGCGATCAAAGAAGGTCCGAAGCATTGACTACTTTGGCCAACGTGAACCTGCGCGCTTGGCACCGAACAATCCTGATTTACTTCACCGTGATGGGCGTGGTGGGTGCGTCACTGATGGTGCGCCTTCCTCTGGTTCGTGAAGTACTGCAGGTGAGTGTTGGCGAACTTGGTTTACTACTCGTGGCTGGTTCGATTGGTGCGATGTCTGGCCTGCTAATCGTCGGCAAGTTGGTGGCCCAGCGAGGTACCCGAGCCGTGGCCGTTCTTGGCATGACCACCTGGACTATTGGTTCGGTGGGCTACATCTTTTCTCTGGGATTCCAGAGTCCCCTGATT
>CAIJWY010000044.1 GCA_903824455.1 uncultured Micrococcales bacterium | reverse complement strand
CTCGCCAATTTGGGTTTCCAAACTTTGAGCCATTCGATTGAATGAGCGCGCCAGGGTGGCCACCACGTCTTCCCCGCGCTCTGGGAGCCGCTGGTCGAGCGCTCCCTGAGCCAAGAGCTCCGCTGCCATTGCGGCTCGCTCTACCGGCGCGACGATTCTCCTAGTCACGTAGTAGGCGACTATACCCAAAAGCAGAATCATCGCCAGGCCACCGAGCGCCAGCGTTGACTGCATGAAATCAAGCGTTGCCTGAGAGTCCGAGATGTCGTAAACGAGGTAAAGTTCATAGTCGCCGGCCACCGGGATCACCACTTTGGAGCCAACCACAATTGATGGGTGCGAAACTCCTTGACTGATTATCGTGATCGATCGATAAACCAGCCTGTTCGAAGTTTCGGCTACTTTGACTCGCAGGGTGACCGGTATGTCTGAAATTGCCAGTTCACCAGAGATCGGGGACTGTAAAAACTGATTGGTTGCCTGATTCGGGCTTCGAAGCAGTGCCACTTTTCGAGAACCATTGGCAATATTTTGTTCCAAGTTTGGAATGACTTCATTCACCAAGGTTTGCAGCGAAACCACATCGGTGTTTCCAGTGGCCGAAAAGGTTTTTTGCACCTCAGAGGTTGCCAGTTTCGATTCTTGAAGGATTTGGTCTACTCGAGTCTGGAATAAACCATTACCAATCGATATGGATAGGAATCCTCCAACGGCCACCAGGGCGGCGACGCTCAAAGCAACTGTGATGGTTACATAACGCACCTGAATTGATCGACGAAAAACGTCGAAAATTCCAGCTACGAATTTAGTGAACACTTATCGGCTAGAACTGGCCGGCTTTGTAACCGACCCCGCGCTCGGTAACCACAATCTTGGGGTTGTCTGGATCGTCCTCGATCTTCGAACGCAAACGCTGAACGTGCACATTCACCAAACGCGTGTCGGCGTCGTAGTGATAACCCCAAACTTTTTTCAAAAGATCCTCGCGCTTGAAAACCTGCTTGGGAGATTCGGCGAGGGTTTGCAACAGGTTGAACTCGAGCGGTGTCAGTGGAACTCGCACCCCGTCGCGGCGAACCTCGTGCCCAAGAACATCAATCACCAGCGGCCCGAGAATCAGTTCACTCACTTCCGATTGCCTCATCGGGCGAAGTCGCGCCTCGATTCGTGCCTGCAAAACCTTGAACGATGGCATTGGCTTCAAGATGTAGTCGTCGGCTCCGGCTTCCAACCCTTCGACAACGTGCTCATCCTCGGTTTTCGCGGTAAGCATGATGATTGGAACGCCGCTGACGGCTCGAATTTCCCGACAGACTTCAATTCCGGTTTTACCTGGAAGCATCACGTCGAGCAGAATCAAATCTGGGTTGAAGTCTTGGAAGGCGGCAAAAGCACTGTTGCCGTCGGTTACTCCAACTGCTTCGTAACCGGCATTTTCGAGTAGGTCGGTTAGCTGCTGATTTAGCAGTAACTCATCTTCAACGACTAGTACTTTTTGAATCATATGTAAATTGTGCCTTTAGTAGCGGTAGTGGTCTACCTTGTATGGTCCAGAAACGTCAACACCGATGTAGCGCGCCTGTGAAGGAGTCAACTTAGTCAATTCCACACCAAGTGCGTCTAGATGTAAACGGGCAACTTTTTCGTCAAGTTCTTTAGGGAGCACGTAAACGCCGACCGGATAGTTTTCAGGCTTGGTGAAAAGCTCCAGTTGGGCCAAAACCTGGTTGGTGAAAGAGTTACTCATAACGAAGCTTGGGTGCCCGGTGGCATTCCCTAGGTTCATCAAACGCCCCTCGGAAAGCACTAGCACCGATCGGCCAGAGTTCAGCCGCCACTCGTGCACCTGTGGCTTGATTTCAATCTTCTGAACACCCTTTAGCTTGCTCAAGCCTTCCATGTCGATCTCATTGTCGAAGTGCCCGATGTTGGCGATGATGGCCAGGTGCTTCATGCGCTCAATGTGTTCGGTGCGAATCACCGCGTGGTTTCCAGTTGCTGAAATGAAGATGTCTGCCTTGTCGACAACTGATTCAAGTGTTGCCACCTGATAGCCATCCATGGCCGCCTGAAGGGCGCAAATCGGGTCTACTTCACTGATTATCACGCGAGCGCCCTGGCCCGACATGGCCTCGGCTGCGCCCTTACCCACATCACCGTAGCCAGCAATGAAAACGGTCTTGCCACCGATGAGCACGTCGGTTGCCCGGTTGATGCCGTCTGGAAGCGAGTGACGGATGCCGTATTTGTTGTCGAACTTGGATTTGGTAACCGAGTCGTTGACGTTGATTCCTGGGAACAACAGTTCGCCATTCTGGAAAAGCTCGTATAGGCGGTGAACTCCGGTTGTAGTTTCTTCGGTAACACCAATCAGCTCGGACGCGATTCTGGTGAAACGGTCGGAACTCACCGAAAGCGATGAGCGAAGGAGGTTGAGAATAACCGAGAACTCTTGCGAGTCGTCGGCGCCACTGGCCGGAACCGAACCGGCGAGTTCATACTCGCGACCCTTGTGAACGAGAAGTGTGGCGTCGCCGCCGTCGTCGAGAATTAGGTTCGGCCCGATGTAGTTTGCGCCTTCCGAGGTTGCCTCAGACGACCAGTCGAAAATGCGGTCCGTGCACCACCAGTACTCTTCTAGGGTTTCACCTTTCCAGGCAAAAACGGGCACACCAGCCGGTGCGCTCTCAGAGCCAGCACCAACCACCACGGCCGCTGCCGCTTCATCCTGAGTGGAGAAAATATTGCACGAAGCCCAGCGAACTTTGGCACCTAACTCGATCAAGGTTTCAATAAGCACAGCGGTCTGCACAGTCATGTGCAGTGAACCGGCAATTCGAGCGCCGGCCAGCGGCTTGGTTGCCGAAAATTCGCTGCGCAGGCTCATCAAGCCAGGCATCTCGTTTTCAGCTAGACGAATCTGGTGTCGTCCAGCTTCGGCTAGGGATAGATCGGCGACTCGGTACTCTAAATCGGTCTTCTGCATGGTTCAAGTTTACTCGCACTAAACTCACCAATATGGCAAGAATTCGGGCACGTCGGGAGCGTCATGGTCGCGCGGTTAGAGGGTCGATTCTCGCTCATCTCGGTTCCAAAAATCCGCTAAGTTTCTTCGAAACCGTGGTCTCACAAACCGTTGAGTTTTTGCGCTCGGCCTGGCCAGATGAGTTGTCAAAACTTGATTATCGGGTGGCCGATGCCCCGATTGGACTCCCACCTGAAGCCGAGGTTCCTCGATACAGCTCCAACGCTAAAACCTTCCGGATCACCCTATATCGCATTCCCATTGAACGTATGACTCACCACCGTCGAACCGACCGACTAGACGAGCGATTTCACATTGAAAAGTTTGTTTTTCAGGCAGCTGCCGAACTGATAAACCGCGGCCCAGAAGACCTAATCCCGGATCAGTTCAAGCGCTAGCGAACCAGTATCTTCAGCCGGCCAGCCACCGAACGGTAATCGAGGACCGGCACCACAGCGACCCCAAATGACACGTCGACCACCTGGCTGGCTGCAGCAGGAACGGTTGATGAGAGACGGTAGCTGGTTCCGCCCACCAGAACAATTACGATATTTGACCGAGCCGGCAGATCGATGATTAGACCGTTCAGAGTGATTTCGCCCGATTTTTCTGAAGCGTTGACGATCGACAGCTTACTGATCGCTCCGCTGGCCGCCGTAAATCCAGCATCTAGCAGGGTTGGGGTAACGGCGCTTGCCCAAGCTAAATCTGGTTGTGCCGAACCGACCCGATTGAAAATAGCAGAAGCCATGATTTCGTGATTGGCTTCGATGTGAACGATGTAATCGCCATCAGCTAGTTCGCCTAAATCAAAGTCAGCGACGCTTCCGGCGGAAACCGTGCCTTGAATTACAGTGCCAAAGCTGGCTCCGTTGGCACCCTGCACCTGCGCCGTAAAAGTGGTTTCACTGTCGCCCGGGGCAAAAACTCGCAGCAATGGCCTGGTGTCTAGAAAATCTTGGTCCTTAGCCGACAGGGCTGCCAACTTCGACGAGCTTCGAATAAAGAACCCTGGAATTTCCAAGGTCTTGCTGGCAATTGCGGTGGGCCCCACATAGTCGAGCCCACCCGGGGTAAGCCCACGGATAGTTTTTTGCTGAAGCCACATTCCAAGTGCGGCGCCTCTGCTGGAAACCTGCAAGGCAAAGGTTGAAGCCTTTGGGGCAAATGCCGCCAAAGGTAATGCCGTTACTTTGCCCGCCGGCGCAGAAATGCCACTGAGCCCAGCTCCTTGGATTTGACCATTGGGTCCAATAATTTGCAGGCTAACCGTGGCGTCTACCAAACTCGGGTTTACCAGGATGAGCAACGCTTCGCGACCAACGCTGTTATCCCCAGCAACGAACCAGGCTTCATTTAGACCTGGCAGGCAATTGGTAACCGCCAGGCCGGCGGCCAGGTTCAGCGCAGCCACTTGGGATTGAATGGCGTGGAAATCTTTCGATGCCGCTGATGATCCTGATATGGTCTTTACCCCGGTCGACGAAATAGCAAATTGGGTTTCGCCATCTTTACCCTGGATGTTCACAGAACCTGACTGCGAGAACTTACCCAATTTGAGCCCGGTGGCGCCGCCGTTCACATAAACCGGCCCGGGGCATACTAATTGGGGTTCTTTAGCCTCAACCGCGATATCGGTTGCAGAATTTGACAGCCCAACCGAAAACTTGGGGAATGCCACAAAGATCGCAACCGAGGCGCCTAAGGCGGCGAGTACTAACAATGCGAGAAAGCGCTTATACATCTAACTCGCTCTCACTCTGATCGATAAAAATTGCGGTGTCTTTTGCCCGCCGCACTTTCGCACGCGATGGAACAGCCAACAGAATGAAACCAAGTAACGCCAGCAGCTGAATCGCCTTCGTGATTGACCAAGGGTTTTGATTAGTGGCCGGGTTCTCTTCCGCCGAAGTGCCCAGGACCCTCCATAGATCACCGTAAGGGGTTAAACCCGCACCCTCTAAAAGTGTTGAAGATTCTAGAGCCGATACTAATTCAGCATTTTGAGGGGAATTAGGAACCAAAATATAGCCGATCAAATTGGCTTTCAAAACTTCGGCATTGGCGGCTCCGTTTCCTGAAACCAAATCACCGACCGCCCCGGAAAGTTCAACGTAGGCATTCGAGGAAGCCGTTTGTTTCGAAGAAAAACGGTAGGCGAGGTTGGAATCCTCAAGGTTGGAGCCTGAAATTTCAGATAGCTCAGCCTGATAGCGGTCCCCGGCTTTTCTGATCGTTAAAAGTTGGAGGTCGGTTCCAAGTTCGGATTGCTTTTGCAAAAGTAATGGCACCACGCTACCGTCGCTGGCGGAGACATTTGGCGTTGAAGTTAAGCCGGCCCAAGCAAGTGAAAGAGTTGCCAGCGACATTAAAGCGGCGAGGCTACCGAGCACCAGTTTCCGATTAAGGCTTGCCAAGAAATGAACCGCCAAGGCAACTGCAGTTAGACCGAGAAGTGCTGCCAACGAGTGGCCGCTAGAGGTGACACGATCTAAGCCCGCCCTAACCGACAGTAGGTCGGCCGGGAAACTGATCGAGTTCGAAAACTCGAGAACCGCAAAGGTGAGAATTCCAAAGCTGGCTACTACTAGGCTCACCACCCAGCGTCGGATCAACAGCGATGCCGCTGCCAGAACAGTGATTATGACCAGAGACCAGCTTGTCCAGAGACTAAAATCCGCAATCGTTGCCAGCGCCGTGGCACTCTTGGCAATGCCCAGGGTTGGTTCTGCTAAAAGCGAGAGCGGGTTTCCAATCACGAAAATTTGATAGACGGCGAGTGGCAGATAAATCGCGGCGAGTGGCAGTGGAATCCAGAACAGGTAGCCAAATCGTCGGATTTTCGTGAAGGCCGCCAAAGCTAAGCCAACCAGAGCCAAAATTCCTAGGGTCGGCGAAGAAGCTCCAATAATTGCCAGAAGCACTCCGGAAAGCCCAATCCAAGACCAGGTTCTGGCATCGGATCGTGCCGTGCCCCGGCGACCAATTCCGGCCGCCCGCGCTATCGAGTAAACCAACCAGGGCAGAGTGATGGTGGCGATTACGGCCGGGTACTCGCCCGAGTTGATTGCCAGTCCAAAGGCTGGAAGCAGGGAGTAGGTCAGAGCTCCCAGATTTCTCTGCCAGGCTTTTGCGCTTAGCAGCGATAAAGCTTTCCAAGCGGTGATGAAGGCCAAAGCTGGCGCAATCCAAAGCAGCAAAACCAGCGACAAGTTTGGAGACCAAAAAGTCAGCGAACCTAAGGTTAGTAACACCCAGTTGAATGGGTCGGAAGGACCAAAGAAACCCTGTCCTATAGGTTGCCAACTGGCTCCGGCCCTGGCGAAAAGTTCAAGCCAGTTTTGGCTCACCGGCAAAGCGGAGCCGCCCTGCAAGGCAACCGACATCGGGAACAATCGCCATGTGGTTATAAGAAGTAGAAAAACGAAGAGCCACCCGGCCGACTGACTGAACTTCTTCGCCCGCTCTTCGGTCAAGGCCTCGTGGTCGCCGCGCTCAAAAGCGGCGAGTGAGTTTGCCGACTCTTCAGCCTCTAGGTCGGCTCGCTTGTGGGCAGAAACCACCGACCAACTGGCTCGCAGGGGTTGCAACACCCGAACGCTACTCGACCCGGTTTGAGCCCTTGATGCTAATCGTTTAGGGAGGGTGAACGTTCCCCAAAAGCCTGCTCGCAACTCCGGCCAAATCTGGCCTGGACGCTTTTGGGTTAAACGCCACAACACCCGATACGCAGTTAGCAGCGGCAATACCAGCCAGTAGAGCAAAGCCAGGGGTAGCGAATCATGAACCAGGTGCAGGTGCATCACGGCTTTTCGCATCGCCGTTTTCGGGCTCCCCTGAAGCCAGCCGTTGGAACGTTTACCGGCCAGACTGAGGGCCGCGTGAACGACCTTTGCTCTTGGAGCAACCACAACCCGGAAGCCGTGACGTCGAATTCTCATCGAAAGGTCAATGTCGGCGGCCATTGCCGGTGCTCGATCATCGAAGCCGCCAACTAATTCATAAACGTCGCTGCGCACCAGCATGGTCGATGTGCTAACTGCTAAAGAGTCAGAAACCTGATCGTGTTGCGACTGATCAAGCTGGCCACTAATTGGACTGATCAATTCACCAAATGGAGACAGCGTAAGCCCTAGTTGGGAAATGACTCGGGGGTTTTTTGCTGAAAGTTGCATCGAACCAACCTGAGCGATCTTCTCTGAGGTTGCCACGGCAGCCAGTAACTCGGCGAGTGCATCTGGTCGTGGTTCACTGTCGTCGTGCACCAACCAGTACCAGTGTTCGGCCGCTTTTTCTAAATCGGATACGGCAGTTGCCACAATTTGGCCAAGCTTGGCGCTGGCGGAAAGAGACAGTGTGGGAACAGGGAAGTCAGTCGGGATTTTTGAAGTGTCAATCACCACCAACCGGTCGGGTGAAACGGTCTGGGATTGAATGGCGGCAAGGGCCCGCAGTGCCAAAACCGACTCGTCGTGAACAACGAGAATTGCGGTTACCTGTTTAGCCACGGGCTAACTCCTAAGAGTTTTTAGGCGCGCTTCTTCAGTTTGCGACGTTCGCGCTCGGAAAGCCCGCCCCAAATGCCAAATCGTTCGTCGTTGGCCAGTGCGTATTCGAGACACTGTGCCTTCACGTCGCATCCGGCGCAGATACGCTTGGCCTCTCGAGTCGAGCCACCTTTTTCAGGAAAGAAAAGTTCTGGGTCGGTTTCGGCGCAAACCGCTTCGGCTTGCCACGCTAGTGGGTTGTCGTCATCGGTGGCGTAGGCCCCCGCGACACCAAGAAACTGTGGATCAACAAACCAGTTTGCTGGTATTCCATTTTCGTCTCGCATCATCACCCATTTCCGTGCCAGCGATTGAAGTAACCGCGTTGTAATTACATTGATGTTATTACCAAATGCTGAAAATGCGAAATCGAACTCTAAACCCTGTGTTGAAGCCTGTTTTTATGGCTTTGGTAGTCTAAAAGGTATGACTGTTTTACTCACCGGCGGTGCTGGATACATTGGCTCACACGTAACTCGATTGCTGCAAAACCGCGGGGAAAAAGTCGTGGTTGTCGACGACCTGTCGGAAGGTATCCGCAGTCGAATCGGCGATGCCGAGCTGGTGCAAGTTGACCTGTCGAGTAAAGAGGCGGTATCGCTTCTATGTGAAACGTTCAAAACCCACAAGGTAACTTCGGTAGTGCACCTGGCCGCTCGCAAAAAGGTGGGGGAATCGGTTGAACGTCCCGAATGGTATGAAGAGCAAAATGTCGGCGGCATGAAAAATTTGCTAGCCGCGATGAAACTTTCCGGGGTGAACCGTTTGGTTTTCTCTTCGTCGGCCGCCACCTACGGCGTGCCAGATGTGGATCAGGTTGATGAAGATTTCGATTGCAAACCGATTAACCCATACGGACAGACCAAACTTGATGGCGAACACCTAGCCCAGGCCGCAGCCAAAGACTGGGGCTTGCGGGAAGTTAGTTTGCGTTACTTCAACGTTGCCGGAACCGGCTGGCCAGAGCTAATGGACACTCAGGCGGCGAATCTGGTTCCGATTGTTTTTCAGAGCCTTGCCAAGAACGTTTCCCCAAGGGTTTTTGGCAATGACTTCCCTACCGAGGATGGAACCTGCGTTCGCGACTATGTTCACGTGCTCGACCTGGCCGAAGCCCATCTAGCAGCGATCGACTACTTGGATCGCGACGAGCGCCCCTACGACGTCTTTAATGTTGGAACCGGAGTTGGCTCGAGTGTGCTCGACGTAATTCGCGAAATTTCATCGGTTAGCGGAACCGAGATTGTTCCTGTAATCGAGCCGAGACGGCCAGGCGACCCAGCGTCATTAAATGCCAACGTGAATCGAATCAAGAAGGTCTTCGGCTGGAGTGCCAAACATGATCTGCACGACATCATTTCTTCGGTGTGGAAAGCTCAGAGCCTCTAAATGGAGCCGATAACAACAAATATTCGAGTGGTGATCGACCGCAGCAGTGCCGGTTATCGAGCCCGATTCGCTATCGCCTATTTGGCGCTTTTTGTGCTGATGGGTGGTGACGCTGTTCGATATGCCATTGGCTGGCTAGGTTGGGGCATAGTTCTGGGCGTGCTGCTCGTGGCTACCCTGGTCGGATTGTTCAGCTCGGATTGGAAAGCCGCCTTCAAGCGAGTTCCATGGCCGCTAACCGCACTGCTTGCTTTGATGCTAATCGGGTCGCTCTGGTCAAATTATTCTTGGATCAGCGCCGGAGCCGCGTTGGTTCAAATGGCAACTTCGGTCTTTGCCGTCTATCTCGCTACCGCTTTCGACTGGCGCGAGATCCTGAGGCTGTTTGGCAACACCCTCAGAGTAATTATTTATAGTTCGGTAGTTTTCGAACTATTTGCCGCTCTGGTTACACGCGGCCCGATCGAACCATTCTTCCCGAACTATGAGGGAGACCACCCTCCCGCTGTTGCCTTCTACTGGACTCAGGGAAATCTTTTCACCGACGACCGCATCCAGGGAATAGTTGGCAATTCCAACATGCTGGCCTACATGTGCATGATTGCGCTGGTGGTTTTCGCCATTGAACGTGCAGCCAACACCACCGGACGTTGGGTTTCGGTTTTCAGTTTCTTAGCCGCTGTTCCGATGTTGCTACTGTCGCGATCGGCAAGTATCGGATTCGCCCTGTTAGCAGTAATGGCTGCAGCCATAGTTTCAATTGCTGCCGAAGGAAAAACCAGAGACATTCGACACCGCTACTACCGAATCGCCTGGGCCGTAATTGGGGTTGGAGCACTTCTAGTGCTCACTTACCGCGCCCAGATATTTAGCCTCATTGGTAAGTCACCAGACATGACCGGGCGAACCAAGATTTGGAAAGTCGTGCTGCAGTTGATCGATGAACGCCCACTGCAGGGATGGGGATGGACCTCATACTGGGTGCCGTGGGTTGAGCCTTATCAGGGTCTAGTGGTGATAAATCACGTTCCCTATTTCCAGGCACACAACGCCTTTCTGGACGTCTGGCTACAACTAGGAGTCGTGGGCTTAGGTCTATTCCTACTTTTGATTGGCCTGACCTTCGTTCGCCTTTGGCGACTTGCGGTTCGCCATACCAGCCCGCTTTATCTTTGGCCAATTTTGGTATTCGTAGGCATTGTGACGCAGAACCTCACCGAGAGTCGCATACTGGTTGAAATCGGTTGGGTGATGCTGGTGCTGTTCGCGGTTAAAGTTACCGAGCCGTCGGAAAGCCTAGAACCGCTCGGAAAAACGGTGAAACTTTCGAGGCTCAAGCGTTTGGCTAAACGCTAAGGCAGAATCAAAACCTGCCCGCGCTGCAAAATATCGGTGCTTAGGTTGTTGAGTGTGCGCAACTTTGCTCTGGTGGTTTTGAACTTTATCGCTACCTTGTAGAGGGTGTCCTTGGCAACAACGACGTAGCTGGTTGGGTTGAGTTTCGTCATCGAAGCAATCAGCTCGGTTGAAACCAGAGCCGCCGGGGTTTGATTTCCGAGCAAAGCGGTGTACTCGGCTGCCGACCGAATTGGCTTTAGTTTTCCTGAAATCACCTTGTACTTGGCTGTGCCATTGGCAATAAAGACACCCACGCGAGTAGTGGTTGGATTCAGTTTTTGGCAGGTCTTCTGGTCTAGAGCCTTAGCGGCGGTAGGCCACTGGGAAATAGTTGCCGCTTCGAGCAACAGCGGTACTCCCCCGTCAACCAGGTAGCTTTCTGTGCCGCAGGTGATCTTCTGCCAGTCGAGCGTTCCGGCCGTGTTGTAACCAACGAGATCGGCTCTAGTAACCTCTTTCAACTTGGCTTTAGTAAATGCCGCGGCTGTGGCAGCAGTCATTCGAAGTGCTTTAGCAAAGCCATCAACTAGATAGATATTTCCAGACTCCTTCACTTTGAAGACGCTGGCCGGAGCCAATACTTTTGTTCCGGGTGCGATTTGAGAGATCACATATTTTGGCCACACCTGAGCGGACCCGCTCGAAACTAGAGGAAGTAGCTTTGCGCTTTCGTCGTTGTCGAGAATGGTTCTGGCTTTCTGTGCCGTCAGCAAAACCGTCGAGGTAGCGGTATTCGATTCCTTGACAACCAGTGGGGTGGTGAGTACCAGGTTATTCGCAGCATCTATTTTGTCGAGGATGACAGTGGGAAGAGTTACAACCGTGGAGGAAATGTTCTGAATGTCGGTGATGGCTTGTTTACCGGCGCCAAAGAGTACGTAGCCACTGGTGGCGTTCTTGGCAAAATTCGAAAGCTTCACGCCTGCCGGTAGTTTCGCCACCGAAGCTCCAGATAGTTTTCCAGTTGACTTCGTGAAATGCCATGCTGCGGCGTTCTGCACATCGTTGTATAGCTCGGGTGTCATGGAATAGTAAACGCCGCTGATAAACAATCCGTAGTTGGTAGCATCGCTGGTTTTGAAGATACTGTTGTCGGCAACTATCGGATTACCAAGCGGAAGAGCTTTGAAATGCAAGGCCGAAATCGCGCTTGCCGCTGGAGGCGCTCCCGTATAGGCGGCGAGGCTAGCCGCATCAAGAATTTCGCGGCGAGAACCGTTTTCAATCAGGTAACTGGCATCGGTTGTTTTCACATAACTGGTTACATAGGTGGTTGAACTACCAAGAACATATTTGGAGAGTTGAGATGTGCTGAGCGTTGGAAGCGAAGCGTAATCGGCACCGACACCAAACGTGGTCGGCGAAATTGATTTGGCTGTGGCAGCGTTCAAGATGCGATACTTCTTGGCACCTACGAGGAAGTAGTGCAAGCCATCGGTGCTATTTACCATTCGAGCAGGGTCGGTTTTCGAGGGAATAGCGGAAATGTAGGCGGCCGGAACGGTACCGATCACACTGAGCGTGGTGTAGTTTTCCAGGTCAGCTTCGCTTAGAGGGTGCTTTGCTAAATAGTCGTCAATCAAATAGGTGGGGCCTCCGGCACTTGACTTAATCAAAATTGGTGATGGCACTGTTGTTAACTGAGCGCTGCTGCATAACACCGCTTTGGTTGAATCAAGACCCATACCGGTGGCTTGACTTGGAGTGACCACGTATTTGTATCCGGCATTGATGTAATAGGTCTTGGTGTCCGACTTGAGCAGCGACGAGATCGTGTTGCCGGAAGGGAATTTGGCCAGGTAATCCGAAGAAACCGTGGCGGTGCTGCCAAATTTAGACATCGAACTGAGCATGGCTGAACTGATCACCTGGTGTCTGGTGCTGCCGCTGAGGAAGTAGGAACTAGTTCCATTGGCAGTTTTGAGGAAGGCGGCCGAGGTAATTCGAGAAAGCTTGGTGCTATCGATCGTGGTAGCAGCACTCCAGTTGTGGCCAAGCGCCGTTGCCACGGCCTGGCTTCCGATTGGCACCTTTAGCCCGTTTTGCAGGTCGAATCGATTTCCAGCGGAGTCCTGAACTAGTTGAGTGACCGGGTTGGTCAAGGTGAATCCGTTGAGCACTGAGTCTTGAATCACAGCCGTTGACCCAATTGCACTCAAGGTCTTCAGAAGCTCCGCATTGTTTACCAGGGCTCTAGTTGAACCGTTGAGTAAGAAAGTTTCATCGGTAGTTGCAGACTTACCAAAAGTGAGATCACCAAAATTGGATATCTGAACGTCGGTGAGCAGCGGAGCCGTTACCCAGGCGAGTCCCAGTGCAGTTGCCTGCGCTGCCGATGCGATTTCATATTTCAGACCAGAAGCAATCAGATAGCGCTTTCCTGCCTCGTCAGAAACCAAAGGCTTTAATTCCCCAGCATCGATAAAGCTGGCGATGTAGTCTTCGGAAACGGTGCCGAGCGGTCCGAGCGGTTCGAAATCGGCAACCATTGATTCATTGGTGATTAGGTACCGCTTGCTAGTGGTCTGATTCACCAAATAGGTTTGGCTCGTGGAAGACTTCAGCAGGTATCCACCGGCTACAGGCGAACCGAACCAGGTCCAGAATTGCCGCCAAAAGTTACGGTTACCGTAGGCGCTGCAGGTATCTCCCGTGCCCCAGAGATTATCGAGAGCAGCCTTATTTGGAACGTATGGCGTGTAGTAGTAGAGATTGGCTGTGGCTTGACTCTTGAGCTTGAAGCTCTTCCTGCCACAAGAATCTTTGGGGTTGTAACCCATGCTGATGAACTTGCCTGGCTTTAGGTAAGTGAACGACCCTCTGGGGTCGCCATACCAGCGCAACTGCCAGGCCGCTCGATACAGCTGCCAAAAAAGTCGTGACTTCGAGTTTGAATCTTGGCCGCAAATTTCTGGGGCCGAGTCTGGGCAACCGTAACCCATCGCCGCCTTGTACATATATTCGGTCGGGTCGGCTGCACCAATGAGTCCTTGCTCTTTCTGCAAGGTGACAATCAACACCCGGGGATTAATTTTGCAAGCAACAGCTACCTTCGCGATTATTTGGGCTGCACTCTGGTTGGTGGCAGCTGGCACATCGGCACAGATGCGATCGGAGTAATTATGAAGCGAGCCACGAATGGCGTAGGAGCCAACCACGTCTTCCTTGTAATTCTTTATGCATTTTGGCCCGCCGTCATCGTCGGTGCAGGTTGCCACGCGAGCATTCAAAAACTTTTGAATGTCAGCGGCATCCATAGTTCCCCAGTCATAGAAAACGCTGTCGGAGATAATCCAACCAGGGTCAAAAGTGTTGGCGTTTAGGGCGAAACTCGGTGCCTCGGTCGCCACGATTCCAGCAAGGCTCAAACTTAGCGTTATGAGCCCCACTAAAACTTTGCGAAGTTTGTTGAACATTACTGAATTGATATCGTTCCGCTAGTTGATTCTCCGCCAGACAAAGGAGAAACATAGGTGACCCTATAGCTCAGTTTTCCGTCTTTAAATCCGGTCAAAGGCACAGACATTGGGAAGCACTGTGTGGAATTTACGTTTGATTCAGCTTTCACGGTTACGGTTTCGGAGACCGAACCCTGGGAAACCACAAGTGTGCATTTGCCGTTATCTTCCATAATTGCCAGCGCCTCAGCAATCACGTCGACGGTACCGTTTCCTCGGAAAGCCGATGCATCAATGATGTGAATGTCAACCGGTTTTAGGTTTGGATCGACCGTTGGCGTTGGGGTGGGGGTTGGCGTTGGGGTCTCGGTTTTTGTGGGTGTGGGAGTAGGTCCAGGATTCGGATAAAAGAGGCTGCACCCAGAAAGGGTGGTGGCCACGACCAAGGTAACTCCGGCAGTTAGTAACTTATGTTTCATGTGCGTCCTCCAATTCCTAGGACTACCACTTCTAGCCTATTCGCGACCAGCCCAAACAGCACCAGTGACTCGCTTCGCCGCCTTCCCGTCCTCGAGCGAATTGAACTTCTGTTGCCAGTGTTTATAAGCGCTCTGGAAGCCCTTCGCGATTTCTGGGAGTTTTCCCAGAGTTTCCAATACATCTCTGGCAGTTTTCAATATGGGGCCTGGAGCCTCTGCTTCAAAGTCGAAGTAGAACCCTCGCTCGGATCGGTAGCGGTCGATATCTGGGGCTAGAAACAGAATCGGTTTTCCTGTTATCGAATAGTCGAACATCACCGACGAATAATCGGTAATCAGAACATCGGCGGCAATGTAAAGCTCGGTGATATCTGGGTATGCAGTCACATCGATGGCTGACCCGGTGTTCTTCGATGGCGCGGTATTGGTATGTCCGCGGAACATCACCTGCACACCTTCCGGGTAGACCATCTCTGGATCTAGGTAGCTAACCGCTTCCCAGCTTCCGCTTACCGTTCGCTGATTGTCTCGCCAGGTTGGTGCATAGAGAGCCAAAATGGTTTTCGAATCGGTAACTCCAAGTTTGGTGCGGATCGCTTGGCGATCGGCTGCCGTGTGGGTGGTTAGACGATCATTTCTGGGGTAGCCGGTTTCCAAAACCTTGCCGGTGTAGCCGAATGCTTTTGGAAAAATTTCGCTGGAATACGGATTTGGACTAATTAGATAGTCCCAAGCTTTGGCTTCGCGACTCATGAGGTCGAGATAGCTTTGAGTCAGCTCGCCTTCGGGTAGGTCGCGAACCAATCGTTTGAGTGGGGTACCGTGCCAGGTTTGCAAGTAGGTTTGCCCGTCGACCTTTTTGAAATACCAGGGCAGGGCCGAGTTTGCCACTAAATACTCCGACGTCGCCAGCGCCTCGAACCATGCTTTCGACTCAAACCTCAGCCCAACCGAGCCGGCTGGCGCCTTCGAATTCCCGCTTACAGTCCAAAAAAACTTGAGATCAGGACGATCTTTTTGTAACTGGAGGAAGATATCCAGCGGGCTATCGCCAATAGCTTTTCCGTTGAAGGCATCAAACAGCACGGTGCCGCGTTTGATTGGTGACACTCCCGGACGATACTGAACTTTTTTCAGATAGGCCAAACCTCGGCGGCGCAGTGCCCCGAGAATTCGTCCTGGGGTGTAGGCCTTCAGCTTCACTTGGTCACCCGACTTCGGTCAATTGTGCCGGAAGCACCTCGAAGGATCCCAACGATAAACCCGAACCCCCAAGACAGGTGCATGGTTGCGAGCACCAGCGGCACCGGAGCTAGTTTCGCCATTAGACCAACTGCCACGATTGCTGCCAGATAAGAAATTAGCGGAGCCCAGCCAGGGGTAAAGCCCAGAATTGCCAAAACGTTTCCAAGTGCGAGAGAAACAACCAACGCCGGTGGAATGAAGTAGCGCGGCGAGGTTCTGGCTAGATTGCGTTTGGTGAGATCCCCACGCCAAACTCCGGTTGAGTAAAACTGTTTCACCAACCCGGTCCAGCTGGAACGAGGCCAATAGATAACTGAGAGCTCGGGGCTGAACCACACTAGCGAGCCAGCGGCTTTGATTCTCTGAGCGAGGTCCCAGTCTTCGCCACGAATGATGCTTTCGTCGTAACCGCTAACGCGTTCCAGGGCACTCTTTCGAAAGATGCCAAGATAAGCGCTTTCGGCTTCTCCAGCTTTGCCACCAACGTGATACGCCGCACCGCCTAATCCGAAACGGCTGTTGTAGGCCCAAGCAACGGAGCGCTGGAATAGGGTTTTACCCCTCGCCGCCATTACTCCCCCGAGCAGGTCGGCGCCCGTCTCGTTCAAAATTTCAACACCTCTAGAAATGTAATTCGGCGTCGGTTCACTGTGGGCATCGACGCGCACAATGTAGTCGTGCCTGGCCTGCTTAATGCAGAGATTCATGCCAACCGTAGTTAAACCCCGAGGGTTTGGCACCAGTCGAATTCGGGCATCGGACTTGGCAAGCTTTGCGGCAACCTTATCGGTGCCGTCGGTGGATGGCCCAAGAGCTATAAGCAATTCACCATCGAAGTTTTGAGCTAATACTGAAGCTACTGCCGCGGTCAGGTGGTGCTCTTCGTTTAGCACCGGCATGATTACCGAAACCTTGGGCGCCTTGTTTGCCATGATCTAGTCGATGGTGGTTGTGCCGACGAATTTGTTGTAGGCGCTGATGACTTTCTTCGGTTCGCCATCCATTCGCAGCTCACCCTTCTCGATCCAGATCACGCGATTACAGGTGTCGAGGATTGACTTCATGCTGTGGCTGACTAGAAACACTGTTCCCGCATTACGATGCAACTCGCGCATTCGAGCCTCGGCCCTGTTGCGGAACTCTTGATCCCCCACGGCAAGTGCCTCGTCGATGATCAAAATATCGTGGTCTTTGGCGGCCGCAATGGCAAAGCGAAGACGAGCAGACATACCAGAGGAGTAAGTGCGCATTGGATAAGTCACGAACTCTTGAAGTCCGGCAAAGTCGGCAATCGAATCAACTCGAGAATTAATTTCCTGTTTATCGAATCCCATAGCCAAGCCGCCCAAAAGGATATTCTTTTCACCAGATAAATCTGGCAGCAGCACGGCTCCAACGCCGAGAAGCGTTGGCCTTGCAAATGAGTAGATAGCCCCTTGGCTTAGAGGCGTCAACCCAGCCAGAGAACGCATCAACGACGACTTTCCAGAACCGTTGCTGCCGATAATTCCAACCGACTCGCCTTCGTAGATGGTGAAGGTAACGCCTTTTATGGCGTGTACCTCTCGAACTTCCATCTTCTTGGAAAGCAAACCGCCGCCGAGCAGGCCACGTGTAGCGCGCCTTCCCGAAGCTAATACTTTGTAAACGATGTGGGCGTTGTCAACTACCACCACCGGCTTTCGCTCGGGTGCGATTTTAGTCTTCGCGGCCATAACGCTCCTCCGCACTCCAGAAGAAAACCAAACCAAAAATAGCTAAACCAAATGACCAAATAAGTATGGAAATCCATTCCTCAGGGCGAACAGAGTATCCGTGAACAAGGTATCCGCGGGCCAGATTCAGGAAATCGAAAATTGGATTGAACTGGATTAGTTTTCCCCAAATGTTGTCTGGATCAGTAAAGATTTTTTCGAGTGAAAAGAACACCCCGCTCACATAAAACAACACTCGATTGAAAAACGGAACCAACTTGCTCAAATCTTGCACGTGAACGGTGATGCGTGCCATCACCATCGCCACACCAAAGTTGAAGATGAACATCACTGCCAATAGTGGAACCATCATCAGCCAACCAAAGGTGATACTTCCGAATCCCTGAACCACGACCAGCAGTACCGCCAAAACCAATAGCTGTGGAATTAGTGCAATTGCCTGAGAAATGATAACGGAGAGCGGCAAAAGCACCCTGGGAAAACTAAGGCTTCGCACCAAGCCCGATCGGTTCACAATCGAGCTGGCGCCATTAGTGAAGCTTCCTTGAAAAAAACCAAACAGGAAAACACCGGTAAATAAAAATGGCAGAAAATTGTCAGGCTTGCTGGCACCCAAAATCAGGCCGAAGATGAGCCCGTAAGTTGAAGCCTGAATAGTTGGGAGCAAAATATTCCACCAACTACCCAAACGGCTTTTTGCGTTGGTAGCTTCATTTCCGTAACTCGCTAGCGTGTAGGCGAAATCAATTCGTGAGAATGCTTCTCGAATGTATTTGAAAAGTGTCGGACGAGCCCCGACCTTCTTTAAGCCATGCGAAAGTGCGTATTGTTCGCTACTCATTTTCGACTCTCCGCTCGTTCAGGTATGTTCTCAAAGAAGTTTAGTTGTTACTTATTTTCAGAAACGATTTTCGTGACCGCGGTTCGAATTGCTACGTAGTCTGGGTTACCCGGGTGGTATCCCTTATCTGGGACAAGGTCGAGCACCTTAAGCCCGCGTTTTTTGGCTTTGTTGGCTAACTCCAAATAGGTCGGAATCATGCCCTTAGGGATGTCGGTGGTAACCAGTGACTTTCCTACTTCGGCGAGCTTCTCAAACTTAGTAAAGATAACCTCCGGGCTAACCTGCTTCAAAATGGCCGCCTGAACTTCTTTTTGTCGGCGCATGCGATCGAAGTCGGAGGTGGTGTGGCGAGAACGCGCATACCAAAGAGCGTGATAGCCGTCCATAGGTTGGTTGTCACCTACTTCGATCCACTCTCTGGCGTCTGAGCCGTCATCGGCTTGACCTCCGATCGGCAAGCGCACCTTCACGTTTAGTCGAACCCCGCCAAGAGCATCAACCAGTTTGGTGACGGCATTCATTTCAACCATCACGTAGCTGGATATTTTGAGCCCGGTTACCCCTTCAACCGCGTCTTTGGTGGCTTCAACACCTGCGGTGGAACCTAGCTTGGTCGCGTCGGGATAGAGCTCTTGGTGGTTGTCCATCACGTTTTTGTATAGAGCGTTGATCAAACACTCATTCAGACAATTCCAGCCGTTTGGATAGACCTTCCATAACGGGGAGTCTGCACTAAAGGGAACCTTTTCGAGGCCGCGAGGAATTCCAATAACGGCGACTTTTCCGGTAGTGGCACTGATGCTGAAAATCGAGATGCTGTCTGGTCGAACCCCAAACCGGTCGCTACCGGCATCGGAGCCCAGCACCAAAATGTTGTATCGTCCGTCGATTGGTTGGGTGCCACCACCCTGGTTGAAAATAGAGCCAATGGCAGACGCGCTCGCTGTAGAAATGTTTCCGGCATACACAATCGAACTCGTGCCCAAGACACCGACGACCAAAAAGGAACCGAGCAGATACCAGCGAGACCTGCCAACGATTCTCCCTAGCTGAGCCAGTCGAAGGGCGTCTAGCATCACCAAAGCAAAAAGTGCACCAAAGAACCACAGGTACCAACCGAGGACTGTGGTGATGAACGGCACCGTTACCAGCGAAACCAACCAGCTCCTGTTGATGAAAAATACTAGGGTGGCCAATGCCACTAGACCCACATTGATAAGCGTGAAGCGAATGGCGAAACGTCCCAGTCTGCGATTGCCGCCAAGAATTTGAGCGGTGCCGGGGAAAAATCCGCCGAGGATGAGAAGCCACCAGGCCCGTTTGCGCAACTGATTACTGTCGGCTCGTTCAACGTCGCGGAACGGGCTGCGGCGCTGACCTAGATTTGAGATTTTAGTTTCTCGTTCTTTTCGGATACAGAGGTTTTTAGTGTTTCGGTGAAAGCCTGCAGTTTGGCCGACAACTTTTCATCGAATGCACCGAGAATGCGAGCAGCCAAGATACCCGCATTACGAGCACCCCCGATGGAGACGGTGGCAACCGGTATTCCCGCGGGCATCTGCACTATCGATAGAAGTGAGTCGAGTCCGTCGAGTGCCGCCAGTGGAACCGGCACTCCAACCACCGGCAAAGTGGTAACGGATGCCAACATCCCTGGCAGGTGGGCGGCGCCTCCAGCCCCAGCGATAATTACCTTGATGCCTCGGTCGGCAGCGGCTTTACCCCACTCGATCATCCGTTCTGGGGTGCGGTGTGCGGAAAGAACCTCAACCTCGTACTCGATGCCGAATTCTTTCAGTGCTTCCACGGCGTCGGACATCACGTTCCAGTCGGAATCTGATCCCATAACTACGCCAACCACAGGTGTGCTCATAAGACTCAATTTTAGGCGGGTGATGCCTTTTTAGCCTTTTAGGCACACGCTAGCCGCGGCGCGAGCCTCAGCCAAAACGGTTTCGGCATTGTTGCCAACTACCGTGACGTGACCCATTTTTCGACCCTCACGAGCCGCTTTTCCGTAGGTGTGAAACTTAGCAGTCGGGTGAGCCTTCATTGCTTCCGGATATAAGGAAACGAAGTCATTGGTGTTGTTCACGCCGAGCAGGTTAATCATCACACTGTGCGCTGCCGTTGGGGTCGTTGAGCCCAGCGGTAAGTCGAGCACCGCACGAAGATGCTGCTCGAACTGACTTGTGATTGAACCCTCAATTGTGAAGTGACCAGAATTGTGCGGGCGCATTGCCAGTTCGTTTATGTAAAGCTCACCAGTCTCGGTTTCAAACATTTCCACGGCCAGCACGCCGGTAACGCCGAGTTCGATGGCCACGGTTTCGGCAATCTTGGCGGCGGATTCGGTGTTGGCTGAGTTCGGGGCAGGTGAAAGTACTTCGGCGCAGACGCCATTGCGCTGAACGGTTTGAACCAAGCCCCAGGTGGCTAGCTCCCCGCTGGGTCGACGTGCCACCAGCTGCGCTAGCTCCCGCACAAAGTTAACTTTTTGCTCTGCTAACAGCGACCCGCCAAATTCATCAATCTTTTCCAGCCATTCGGATGCGTCGGCAGAGGTTCGAACTACTGCCACCCCCTTGCCGTCGTAACCACCGATCGGGGTTTTCAAAATCGCCACTCCGCCATTTTCGGAAATGAACTTGTCCAACTCCAAGGCGGTTTTGATTTCGGCCCAGACCGGCATCGGAAGTCCGAGCTCGGAAAGACGCTGACGCATGTGCAACTTGTTTTGAGCAAACTTCAGGGCTTTTGGCGAGGGCTGAATGCTAAAGCCTTCTGCTTCTAGAGTTTCTAAAACCGAAAGTGGCACATGCTCGTGATCGAAGGTAATCACATCAACGTTTTTGGCAAACTCGCGAACCTGCTCCACCTTGGTGTAGTCGCCAACCCGAGTGGTGGCGAGTCTCGCCGATGAATTCTCGGTTTCCGAAAAAACCTGTAATTCGATACCTAGAGCTAGTGCCGGTGGTGTCATCATTCTCGCCAGTTGCCCGCCGCCGATAACGCCTACTCGCAAAGTCATATGACTATTTTCCCTTAAGCAGCAACTGCAGTTCGGCAACAATTGCTTTCTGGTTCGAATAACCGCGAAGAATTAGTTCCGGCTCGTCTTTTACGGCAATCAAAATTCCACGCATCGGCGAATAACTAATGGAGGCGATTTCGGCCCAACTTAATTCACGGCGACGACTAGACCCTAAACCGGTGCAAATTAACATCCCTGACGATTTCACGTCTACAAAAGTGCCTGAAAACTTTAGCGACGGAATCAACCACAAAATGATGGCTAAAACAGCGGCTGCTGCCCAGATCGCGTAACGCTGCCAATCGGGCAAATCGTAAACCGACAAAAAGCTGGTGGCAGCACTGATCAGGGCCAACCAAACCAGCGGCAATGTGAGCCGGGTTAGGCGTGGTCGCAGGCGAGCTATGTTGGTCATCGGTTAATTGTGACGCAGGTG
>CAIJWY010000043.1 GCA_903824455.1 uncultured Micrococcales bacterium | reverse complement strand
GCGACTTTACCTCTAAAAATTGCGCTAGGGAGAGCTACCTGCAAATTTTCTAAAACGGTGAGGTCCTTCAACACCGCAGGGTGTTGGTGAACGATTGCAATTCCGAGTTTGTTGGCTAGAGCCGGAGTTAGAGCATCGAAGCGCTCTCCGTGAACGAGAAGGTCGCCCCTTGAAGGAGCAACAGTTCCCGATGCCACGTTCATCAGGGTTGACTTGCCGGCACCGTTTTCACCAAGTAGCGCGTGAACTTCTCCGGACTTAATCTGCAAACTTACGTCGGTAAGCGCTGGTACACCCGAGTAGTCCTTTGAGATCCCACGTAGTTCCATAACCACGTTTGCCAATTTACTCTGAGCCACTTTGCTTCTCCTGGTGTTTCTATTCATTTAGGTGGTGCACTGGGTCGGCTTATTGCTAAGCCGACCCAGTGCTTTTTACTGCTTTTGAGCCTATTACTTCTTGAGCAACGCCTGCTGGTCCTCGCCCTTCAGCTGAGCTGAAAGGAAGGTCCATGGGTCGATGTCTCGGTTGCACTGTACTGGCATGTCTGAAGATTCTGAATCCTCAAACACTGGGCCTGCGAACGAGGTAGCGGTTGGAACTACACCACCGGTTGCGCGGGCAACAGCGTGCTGAACAGCTAGTCGAACGTGGTCGTTACCAGTAGCAACGGTCATCAACTTGAAGTCCTTGTTAGCGGCCTTGTTGTCCTCGAAGAAGCAACCTAGGATGTTTCCATCTGAAGTTGCAAGTGCAGGAATTGAGCGACCACTCTTGGTGAACTCACCAAGAGAAGAAACCATAACTGGACCGAAGTCAGACATGATTACGTCGATCTTCTTGTACTTCGCAATGGCTGCGGTTAGTACCTTCTGGGTTAGAGCTGCGTCCCAGTTGGTAACTTCGAAAGGCTGCTCACCGATGTACTTGTAAGCACCGGTACCGTCGCCTAGAACCGATTCAAAGCCCTTACGCTCGTCAACACCCTGGCTGTTTCCAGCAGGACCTGACAAGAACAAGATGTTTGCACCGTCTGGGAAGTTCTTCTTGGTCCACTCGCCCCAGTTCTTACCGTCGGTTACGAAGTCTCCACCAATCCAGATGTCGAAGTCGGTACCGTCGATACCTGATGGGTCAACGCGGTAAGGAACTGTTACAACGCCGGCGTTGTAAGCATCGCGAAGTGCAGGAAGGATTGCCTGACCAGCGTCTGGGAATACTACAAGTGCCTTAACACCCTTAGCAACCATGGCGTTGATGTCAGAAATTGCCTTAGTGGTGTCGCCCTGACCGTCTGCGTAAAGCAGTTCGGTAACGCTAGAACACTTTGCAATCTCGTCACGAGCCGAAGCAGTGGTGACTAGACGCCAGTTGTTTCCGCCAAAACCATCAGTTAGACCCATGGTGATTTCGGTTGGTCCACACCAGTCTGGGCGGTCGCCAGTAGTGTCGGTGTTGGTATCAGCAGCTGTTGCACATCCTGTTAACAGCAAGGCTGAAATGGCTGCAGCAGACAGCGCTGCAGCTAGTTTACGACGACGAATCATCTTTGTTTCCTCCATCTAACTGCGCGACATCGCTGCCCCGCATATTTTGCTTCTAAGCCGTCGGCAAAGAAGTTTGGTTCTCCCCGCGACTTGTAGCCGACAGGAGTTTGCGAAGGAATGATCTCACTCGAGACCAGTCCACTGTGTAAATCGCAACGCCAATAGCTAGCGCTGCTGCTTGAACTAACGTGCGGATCGCAAAGTTAACACCGAGCGCCAATACGAATTGATCAAGCTGAGATAGGAAGACTGCGGCGATTACCGTGGCGGTTGGAAGGCCGCGACCTCCTAGCAAAGAAGTGCCGCCAAGAACTACCACGGCTACCGAAGGAAGAAGATAGGCGCTACCCATGGAACCGTTTGGTTCGGAGATAACTCCGGCGATCATAATTCCGGCTATTGCGTAAAGCACCTGTGCCCAAACGTAAGCCATCGCCTGGTGAGTCTTGATTCTCAGGCCTGAAACCATTGCTACCGGAGCACTAGCGCCAATCGATTCAAATCGACGACCTGCCACCGTTTTACGCAGTACGAAAATTACGACCAGTAAAACTGCCGTGGCAAAGAAAACCGAGTTCGGAATGCCAAACGTTGACCCGCTCACAACTTTCAACAGCAATGCCGTGGTCATGCGAGGGATGCCCTGGGTAATCAGTGTTACGAAACCAAAAAGCAAAGAGTTGATTCCGAGAGTTGCAATGATTGGGTTCAGTTTTAGGTATCCAATCAGGAAACCGTTGAACAGGCCGATTGCGATTGCGGCTACGAACGCTATGACCACCGCCGGCAAGAGTTCGCTGTCTTCCTGAGCTGGCAGTGCTGAAACGATAACTGCCGCAAGTGAAACAGATCCTGGCACTGAAAGATCAATGCCAGCCTGCTGAATTACTAGCATTTGGCCTAGGCCAACAATGGCGAGGATGGCGGCGAAAGGAATCATGCTGCCAAGCGGACCCGGGGAAACGCTGGTTGGGGCGAAGAACGCAGAAAGAGTGAACAGGGCAACAGTTGATACCAAAACGGTCAATAGACCTTTTGATACCTGAAAGCGTGGCCCCTTAGCTAGGGACGCCGCACTTCTCTGTGCCATCGGAACTCCTTCGTACCTTAGTTCAGTTCTATAAGAGTGAACATGTGTTGAGTCCTACTTTATAAAACGAATATGGTGTTTAGGTCCATTTTCGATAACGATTAAGTGACGCTTTTGGCCCGCGGCTTGGGGAAACTATCCGCTGATTCAGTGAATACTTCTGGCACCTAGGCAGAATCGAGCCTGAGATCGCGCTTTTTCAGAATGTTATTTTTCAACGGAATCAAAGTTCGAAAATACTGGTATCGTTCATCTCAAGTGAACACCAGCATGAAATGGAGATACTAAAGATGAGCAACAATTCACCCGGTAGAGCACTCGTAGTTG
>CAIJWY010000042.1 GCA_903824455.1 uncultured Micrococcales bacterium | reverse complement strand
TGGCAATTCTGCAGTCGACCACTTTGGTGGCTGTGGCTCGCGCCAACGGTCAGATGTTTGGTTCGGCCTGTCAGAACGTTTCGCTACTAAACGACCAGAACGCTTTCTCAATCCTGCTGATGGTTATCACCATGACCGCCGGTACCGGTCTGATCATGTGGATGGGTGAACTAATCACCGAGCGCGGTATCGGCAACGGTATGTCGCTACTTATCTTCACCTCGATTGCTTCACGCTTCCCAGACTCAGTAGTTCAGGTTTGGAACAAGAGCCCAGAAACCGCTCTGATGGTTATCGCCATCGGTGTGGTAATTGTTGGCCTCGTGATCTTGGTTGAACAGTCTCAGCGTCGCATCCCGGTCCAGTACGCCAAGCGTATGGTTGGTCGTCGCGAATACGGCGGTCAGAGCACCTACATTCCGATCAAGGTAAACATGGCCGGTGTGGTTCCAGTTATCTTCGCCTCAAGCTTGCTTTACCTTCCTGCGCTAATCGCTCAGTTCAACCAGCCAGACGCCAAGGGCCAGGTTGCTCCTTGGGTTTCATGGGTCTCGCAGTACCTCACCAAGGGTGACCACCCGCTTTACATGTTGATGTACTTCCTTCTAATTCTTGGTTTCACCTACTTCTACGTAGCTATTACCTTCAACCCGCAAGAGGTTAGCGACAACATGAAGCAGTACGGTGGTTTCATCCCAGGTATTCGCGCCGGTCGTCCGACCACCGAGTTCCTCGAGTACGTGCTCAGCCGCGTTACTCTTCCTGGAGCCATATATCTAGGTCTTATCGCTCTGATTCCGCTAATCGCTTTTGGCCTTCTCGGCACCAGTCAGAACTTCCCCTTCGGTGGAACTTCGATTCTGATTATTGTTGGTGTGGGTCTTGAGTCGGTGAAACAGATTAACGCTCAGATGCAGGAGCGTAACTATCAGGGCCTTCTGAAGTGACCCGACTTCTAATCATTGGCCCACCGGGCGCCGGAAAAGGCACTCAGTCGGCCAAGTTGGCTGAGGCATTTAAGATCCCTGCCATTTCCACCGGAGACATCTTTCGTGAAAACGTAAAAAATGAAACCGAACTTGGCCAGCAAGCTAAAGCCTTCATGGACCGCGGTGAATACGTTCCGGATTCTCTAACCAACGACCTAGTTCGCGATCGTCTCGCCTGGGCCGATGCCGCGGCAGGATTCCTTCTCGACGGCTACCCTAGAACGGCCGACCAGGTTGAAGAGCTAGACCGAATTCTCACCGACCAGGGCGAAAGCCTCGACGCAGTGGTTTTGCTAATCGCCGACACCGACGAGGTGGTTCGCCGTCTTCTAAACCGCGCCATTGAACAGGGTCGCACCGACGACACCGAAGACGTGATTCGACACCGCCTAGATATTTACGCAGACCAAACAGCACCGCTGATCGAAGTTTTCTCGAACCGTCAGCTGGTGGTTGAGGTCGATGGTCTTGGCGCTGTTCAAGAAGTAACAGCCCGCATTCTCGAAGCTCTGGCTTCACGCGGCATTGAAGCCTAGGCTTCCAAATGGCCCGCGACGAATACACCCTAAAAACTAACGACCAGATTATTCGCATGTGCGAGGCCGGTGAAATCACCGCCATGGCACTGAAAGCTATTCGCGACAATATCAAAGCTGGAATGTCCTCACTCGACATCGACGCCATTGCCGAAGCCGAAATCGTTCGCCTCGGCGCCCACTCCAACTTCAAACTGGTGCCCGGCTACAGTCACACCATCTGCGTGAGCATCAATGACGAAGTGGTTCATGGGATTCCATCAAAAGAACGAATTTTTGCACCCGGCGACATCATTTCGATCGACTGCGGCGCCGAAACCGCCGATGGATGGAACGGCGATAGCGCAATGACCATCGTTCTGCCTGGTGGAGACCCGAATAAGGCAGAGGTTCGCAACAAGCTCAGCGCGGTCACCGAAGGCTCACTCTGGGCTGGAATTGCTGCCCTGGCCAAGGCCAAACACCTCCACGAGGTTGGTGCGGCGGTTCAAAAACACGTACTTTCGCACGGAAACTACGGAATCCTCGAAGACTACGTTGGCCACGGCATCGGTCGCTCGATGCACGAAGATCCACCGGTCTACAACTTCGCCACCCGCACCTCGGGCCCAAAGGTGGTTCCTGGTCTTTGCGTAGCAATCGAGCCGATGGTTACCGCTGGCTCAAAGGCAACCAAGGTACTTGGCGACGGCTGGACAGTAGCCACCAAAGACGGTCTAGACGCCTCACATTGGGAGCACAGCGTTGCCGTTCACGAAAAAGGCATCTGGGTTATGACCTCATTCGATGGCGGAAAAGCCGATTTGGCTCCGTTTGGCGTCGTCCCGGTAGATCCGCGCAACATTTAATTGGCTTTTCTGGGCAAAGTTGCCTAAGATTGAACTTCGGTGTCTTGTACACACAAATCCCTTATTTAAGGTTCGGGTTTTTGCGTG
>CAIJWY010000041.1 GCA_903824455.1 uncultured Micrococcales bacterium | reverse complement strand
GTCGAATAGTTGTGGAGATCAGCAGGATGGAAGAGAACAGCATCACCACTGCAATTCCAATGGCAGCGAGGCTGGCGGTGTTCAATATACTGAAGATTTGATCAAGATAGGACCGCTGATCGCGAACCTCTTCAACGCCAGCGACACCGGTGAAACTCTGGGTAATGATTGCGCCATCAGATGGGTTTTTTAGCTTCACCCAAAAGGTTTCGTTCAACTGGTCGGCGGTTACGTAGTTGGTAATGGTGTTGTCTTTGAATTCTTCCTGGAACTGCTTCAAAGCCTGGTCGTGAGTCAAGAAGTAGTACTTGTCAACGTAGGGAGACAGTGTGCTGTCCTTGAGCTTGGCTTCGATGGCGCTCTTCACATCGGCCGATGCCTCACCCTGCGGGCAAGCTTCGGCGGGTGAGTACTCGGAGCACAAATAAACGGCAACCTGTGCGCGCTCGTACCAATAGTTCTTCATCTGGCCGATTTGGAGTTGCAGTAATGCTGCGGTTCCAACAAAACTCAGCGAAAGAAAGGTAACCAGGATGATGGATACCACCATGCTGAGGTTGCGCTTTAGGCCCTGGGCAACCTCGCCGAAAACATAACCGAGCTTCATCGGGCTTCCTCAGCCTTTTCGTAGCCAACGCCTCGGTCATCACTCACGATTTGACCGTCTCGAAGAACAACCACTCGACGTTGCAGGCGATCAACGATTCCGCGGTCGTGGGTGGCCATCACCACGGTGGTGCCTGCCGCACTAATTCGCTCGAGCAGGTTTACGATTTCCTGGCTGGTAGCCGGGTCAAGGTTTCCGGTTGGTTCGTCAGCGAGAAGAAGCTGAGGCTTGTTCACAATTGCGCGAGCCAAAGCCACTCGCTGTTGCTCTCCACCGGAGAGTTCATTCGGATAGCGATCTTGCTTGCCGTCCAGGCCAACCAACTTCAGAACACTTGGAACGGCATCGGCCACGAACGCAGGTGACTTACCGATTACCTCGAGGCAAAACGCAACGTTCTGAAAAACTGTTTTGTTGGGAAGCAGTCGAAAATCTTGAAACACCATGCCGATGTTGCGGCGAAAGTAGGGAACGCGTCGGGCCGGGATGCTGATCAGGTTTTCACCAAGAACAAATATGCTGCCTTTACTGGGAACGTCCTCGCGGAGCATCATTCTTAGCAGCGACGATTTGCCGGAACCGGAGGCGCCCACAAGGAAAACGAAGTCGCCTTTTTCGATTTCAATCGACACCGAATCGAGGGCTGCGCGACTGGCGCCCTTATAGGTCTTAGAAACTTTTTCGATAGAAATCATTGCAGTTCCAGCCTAGGCGGAAAGGGGCTTTAAGCCTGTTTACGCCACCGAATGCCGGCTGAAATAAATCCGTCGAGATCGCCATCGAAAACCGCTGAAGGGTTGTTCACTTCGTAATCGGTTCGAAGGTCTTTCACCATTTGGTAAGGGGCCATGACATAGGAACGCATCTGTTCACCCCAACTGGCTTTCACATCCCCGGCTAGCTGTTTCTTTTGGGCTTCTTCTTCACGTCTCTTGATTTCTAGGAGCCTCGACTGAAGAACTCGCATTGCCGCGGCTTTGTTTTGAATCTGCGACTTTTCGTTTTGGCAACTAACCACCGTGCCGGTAGGAATATGGGTGATGCGCACCGCTGAGTCGGTGGTGTTCACCGACTGGCCACCAGGACCTGACGAACGGAAAACATCGATCCGAATGTCAGAATCTGGGATCTCGATAACATCGGTCATTTCGATTAGCGGAACAACCTCGACCGCGGCAAAAGAGGTTTGGCGCTTGCCGGCTGAGTTGAACGGGCTCATGCGCACCAAGCGATGGGTTCCGCCCTCGACCGAAAGAGTTCCGAAAGCATAGGGGGTGTCAATTTCGAAAGTTGCCGACTTGATTCCAGCGCCTTCCGAGTAGCTGATATCGAGCACCTGAGCTTGCATTTTGTGCTTCTCGGCGTAGCGCAAATACATGCGCATCAGCATTTCGGCAAAGTCGGTGGCGTCGTCGCCACCTGCCCCAGCGCGAATCGTAATCACTGCTCCCCTGGCATCGTATTCGCCATTTAGCAGGGTCTGAATTTCAAGGTCTCCGATGTCTTTCGAGAGCCCTTCGAGTTCAGACTTAGCCTCGCTCTGACTCTCTGAGTCGTTGGCATCATTCGCTAGGCCAACAAGTACTTCAAGGTCGTCGAGCCGGCTGGTAATACTTTCCAACTTGGCGAGCTGCGACTGAATTCGGCTCAGCTTGCTGGTAATTTTCTGGGCATTCGCGGTGTCATCCCAAAGATTTGGGTCGGCTGCCTGCTCCTTGAGCACAACCACCTGTTCGACAAGTTTGGCAGGGTCAACGACCACCCGGATACTCGAAAAAGTATCCTTGAGTTCACTGATTTCCTTGGAAAGGTCTATCTCTGCCATCGGCTTCTAGTCTAGGTAACCGATAATTGGCAGGTGGCCAAAACTAAAAGCAATGTTCTTAGGGAATTAGCTTTACCTGTTTTTCTACCGTCTCTGATTTTCTCTATCGGAGAAAATCTATTGATTCCTCTAATCCCAGCAGGAGCAGAAAGGCTGGGGGCTGATCTCGGCACGGCATCCATCATCGCTGGAATGATCTTCTTCGGAACTCTCGTGGCCGATGTGCCGGCCGCAAAACTTATTCGTCGAATTGGCGAGCGACTAGGAATGATCTATGCCTCTGTGGCAGCTGCCGCAGGCCTTGTGGTCACCGCACTGGCAACCAACCTGTACGTCATGTCTGCAGGAGTTCTGTTCGTGGGTGCTGGCGCATCGGTCTTCGCTCTGGCTCGTCACACCTTCATCGCTGCAACAGTGCCCTTCGAGGTTCGAGCGAGGGCACTTTCACTTTTGGGTGGCATGTTTCGCGCTGGCAGCCTGATTGGTCCGCTGATTGCTGCCGGGCTACTAGTAATCGGAGATTTTCACACCGTTTACTGGGCTTCACTCATACTGTGCCTGGTTGCGGCTGTGCTGGTCTGGTTCACTAAAAGAGATAAAGCCGCAGACTCAGCAAACCAAACCAATCACAGCACCTGGCACATCACCAAACGTGAATGGAAGAAACTTTCCACTCTTGGCACAGCATCTGCGCTTTTAGCAATCGTGCGAACAGCTAGAACCATCGGCTTGCCGATTTGGGCACTGTATATAAATCTCGAACCAGTCAACATCGCCCTATTGGTTGGGTTAGCAGCCTCACTCGACGTTATGCTTTTCTACACTTCCGGGCAGGTAATGGACAAATGGGGCCGCAGAGCAGCCGCCGTTCCAACCATGGTGCTACTGGGAATCACAATGTTTCTGGTTCCACTCAGCAGTGACTTCAACTCTTTGCTCCTGGTTGCCCTTGCCATGTCTCTGGCTAACGGCCTGGGTTCTGGCCTGATCATGGTTCTCGGAGCAGACCTCGCTCCAGCGGATGCCCGCGGCGAGTTCCTAGCTGCTTTTCGCCTAATCATCGACGGTTCGACATCGATCACAGCACCGATACTTTCATTAGCGGCAGTCACCGTGGGTCTCGGCTTCGGGTTCTTCGTCTTTGGAGCCATGTCACTTACCGGTGCTTGGATGATGTGGAAGCACATTCCAACCCATATCATGGCTCCTAAGAAACGGCTCTAGCCTTACTGCTGGCGCAAACCTGACCAAAATTGTTTAGGCGAAGTCCAGTTACTGACTCCCAGGTTGAACAAACTATGCACTCAATGGTCTTACTATCGACACTCTTTACTGAAACTGTTGAAGGTCTTATGCGCAGTTGTCTTGCTGCAACTTCCAGTAAAGGTCTTGCAACGGGCGAGTAATCAAGGCCGGTTATCGGGGCTATCTGGTCTTTTCTGAGATCACTGGCAATTTTGAGAGACAAAACATCGGACACCTGTTTGTTCCTCAGTGTTTGAATCTGGATCCCAATCAGTTCCAAAAAAATCAGAGAGATTGCTAAGGAAAGTGCAACCCCAGCTATTCCTATCGGCAAAATGGAGCCTCGCTCACTGTGCATCGATAAAGCTCACCCCAGCCGCTTTGAGATCGCCCATTTGTGCGGTTATGCAAGACAGCGAATTTCCGCACTCGTTAACCGTGACGGTGACATTCTGCAAATTGTAGTCATCCGCCAATGCGGCAAACAGCTCTCTTTCCTTGCCCAAACTTTGAGCCCTAGCCAGATGGTTTGCAAACAGTTCCAGGCGAAGTTTTTTATCCATCCACTCGGATGCTTGTAGGGCGCCAGAAAACACTAAAAGTTG
>CAIJWY010000040.1 GCA_903824455.1 uncultured Micrococcales bacterium | reverse complement strand
TAAGCGCGGTCCAAGCGAAGGCTCGAGGTTCTTGCTTGATGTGGACTTGACCACGGCCGGCCGCCACCCAAATGCAGAGATCTTTCTCGACGACGTTACTGTTTCGCGAAAGCACGCCGAGTTCAGTAGAAACTCTTCTGGTTTTACCGTTACCGATCTCGGTTCGTTGAACGGAACCTACCTGAATGGCGCTCGTGTTGACTCCTCGGCACTTACCGATGGCGACGAAGTTCAGGTTGGCAAGTTTCGTCTAACTTTCTATTCGGCCAGCGCCGGGCAAGCATAGCCATGGGTGCTCGTCCAACTTCGATCGCAGAAGCGAGATCTTCCAAACTTTTTACAATCGGCCGAGTGTTATCGATTCTTGAATTTGATTTTCCCGAACTCACAAATTCAAAACTGCGTTTCTTGGAAGATCAGGGTCTGGTCACACCTCAGCGAACCGATTCCGGTTATCGCAAGTTCACCGAGGAAGACATCGATCGCCTTCGAATCATTCTCGAGTTGCAGCGCGACCAGTATCTACCGTTGAAAGTTATTCGAAACTACCTAGACGAACTCGACGCCGGAAAGTCACCGAAGCTTCCCAGCAGTAAAGAGCCAAAGTCGCTTCGGGCCAAGCCTGGCAAGAAGTATTCGGAACTCGACCTGATTGCCGAAAGCGCCATCACGCCGGCACTGATCTCGGATGCTCAAGAAGTTGGGCTTTTGGGCCTGGAGCCTTTTAGTGTGGCAGATGTGGCAATCGCTCGCTCGGTGGTTCAGCTGCAACGTTTTGGAATTGCACCGAGGCACCTGCGTGGTCTGAAAGCCGCTGCCGACCGTGAAATCGGAATCATCGAAGGCGTTGTGGCGCCGGTTTTGGCCAAGAATGAAACTGGTTCACGCTCCCGTGCGGCGAACTTTGCTGGTGAGATTGAGAGCCAATTCGCCACAATTCGGGCCGAGATTGTCCGCTCGGTAATCTCGAAAATCGACTCCTAGTCGGCTTCGCGACACGCCGAGGATATTAATTAACCTTGCAGTTACCCAATTAGGCACAAGAATTAAACCTACAGTTGAAGGTTAAGGAGGCCGAAATGTCAGATCAAGGCACATTTGATGTCAATGATGCTGACGGTGACCTGCTTTTCACCGACGGCCTACCAAGCACAGATCCAAGCGTTGGCTACCGAGGAACTTCGGCTGCTACGGCTGCCGGAATTAGTTACCGCCAGCTCGACTACTGGGACCGCACCGGGCTACTTCAGCCATCGGTTCGCGGAGCAACGGGATCTGGAACTCAGAGACTATACGCTTTCCGCGACATCCTTGTTTTGAAATTAGTCAAGCGACTACTTGACACCGGCGTTTCGCTTCAACAAATTCGTATTGCCATCAACCAGTTACGCAAGTCGGGAATCAATGACCTGGCCAAGACCACTCTGATGTCTGATGGTGCCAAGGTTTACCTGTGCAACAGCAACGAGGAAGTTATCGATTTACTTGCTCGCGGCCAGGGAGTATTCGGGATTGCAGTCGGTCTCGTGCTTCGTGAAGTTGAGGCAACACTTTCAACGATTACTCCGAGTTCGATTGAAGAACTCGATGACCTTTCGGCTCGTCGCCAGGCCAAGAAAGCTATTTAGTCTTTCTTCGTTTCTTTGTCCAACCCGAGCAACTCCGAAACCTC
>CAIJWY010000039.1 GCA_903824455.1 uncultured Micrococcales bacterium | reverse complement strand
GCTATCAGCACACCATTGGTAAAACCGGCTAGTGCGCCGACTCCAAGACCCGCCAGAACGGCAACGATTACCGGCACGTCAATACCTTCAAACTTGACCAAGGAACCGCCCGGGTTTTGTGCCAGGCTGGCAGCCACAACAGCCGATAGACCAAGAATCGATCCAACCGAAAGGTCGATACCCAGGGTGATGATGACAAAGGTCATACCAACGCCGATGATGCCAATTGCTGAAACCTGACGAATAACGTTCACCATGTTTACCGGAGCAATCGAATTACCATCGGTGAGAATCGCCAACGCTATAACGAACAGAATCAAAACTCCGATAATCATGTACGTTTTAGCGAAGTCAACTAAGTCAAATTTTTTGACCTTCATCAGAATCGATGAAGTCGCTGTTGTTTCTTTTGTCATTTTCTTTTCTCCTTGTTCTTACGCAACGGCTTCATCAGCGAAACGGGTTGCAAGTTCCATAATTTTTTCTTGGGTTGCCTCTTTGCGGCTCACTTCGCCGACCATCTGGCCTTCACACATAACCATCACGCGGTCGCTCATACCAAGAATCTCTGGCATCTCCGATGAAACCATGATGATTGCCTTGCCCTGCTTAGCCAACTCACCCATTAGGCGGTGAATTTCAGACTTCGCTCCAACGTCGATTCCTCGAGTTGGTTCGTCGATGATCAGAATGTCTGGGTCAGTTAGGAGCCAACGCGAAAGCAATACCTTCTGCTGGTTTCCGCCCGATAGGTTTTGGATCTGCTGGTCGAGTGAAGGAGTCTTGAGAGCCAGTGCCGTGCGCTGTTCCTCACACTCACGGTCGATCATCGGCTTACGCAACACGCCCATAAACGAGAATCGATTGATTGCGGCCATTGACATGTTGTCTCGCACAGAAAGAACGCCCATGATTCCGGTTTTCTTTCGATCTTCGGTCAGCAGACCAATACCGGCTTCGATAGCCTGGTGAGGCTCACGAATCTTCACCACTTTCCCATTCACCTTGATGGTGCCCGACTCAGCCGGGTAGATTCCAAAAAGGGTTTCCAAAACTTCACTACGACCCGAACCCATGAGGCCAGCTATGCCTAAGATTTCGCCGCGACGAACATTGAAAGAGACGTTCTTTACCAGACGACCTCGAGTTAGTCCTTCAACATCCAAGATCACCTCACCAATCGCGGCATCGGCCTTCGGGAAGAGCTGGTTTAGTTCGCGACCAACCATTAGGGAAATCAACTTGTCGCGGCTCATGTTGGAGGCTTTGTCGGTGGCTACCCAAGCTCCATCTCGGAAAACGGTCACCTCATCGGAGATGGCAAACACTTCGTCCATCTTGTGAGTGATATAAATGATTGCGGTTCCGGCAGAGCGAAGGTCGCGAATCATCTCGTGCAAACGGGCTACCTCACGCTCCGTAATAGCCGAGGTTGGCTCATCCATGATGATGATCTTCGACTTGAAAGCGATTGCCTTGGCAATTTCAACCATTTGTGCCTGAGCCACACTCAGGTTTTTCATCTGCGCTGATGGGTCGATGCTGATATTCCAGCGATCGAAAACTTTTTGAGTTTCGGCAATCATTAGTTTCTTGCTAACCAAGCCGGCTTTGGTGCGAAGTTCACGACCGAGATAGATGTTCTCAGCGGCGGTGAGTTCAGGAATGAACATGAGCTCTTGGTGAATCATCGAGATACCGTTGGCCAAACCGTCGAGCGGGTTTGACATTTTTACGGGCTTACCGTTGATAAGAATTTGACCTTCATCTAGCGTGTAAACGCCAGCGAGGATTTTCATAAGTGTTGATTTACCGGCGCCGTTCTCGCCCATTAGCGAGTGAACCAGACCAGGTCTTAGATTTAGCTGAACATTGTTCAGAGCCAGGACTCCGGGGAATCTTTTGGTGATGCCCTTCATCTCTACGATGTATTCGTCCATTTTTACTTCTTTCAATTTGTTGCTTTTTTATGAGAGTTGGCCGGGTAGGTTACCCCGCCCGGCCAACTACTACAATTTTCTAGACTCTAACGGCTTATTTGAAGTCGCCGATGTTGTCTAGGGTTACTAGCACGTAAGGAATGTCAACGTAGTCGGCAACGGTCTTACCGTTTACGAGGTCGATTGCAGCCTTAACTCCGCCGCCGCCCTGACCAGATGCATCCTGGAACACGGTGGTAGCTAGTTCGCCAGCTTCTAGTGATGCTAGAGCGTCAGCAGTAGCGTCAACGCCACCAACTAGAACTCCATCAACACCTAGGGTCTTGCCAGCAGCCTTCAGTGCGTTGATAGCACCTAGAGCCATTTCATCGTTGTTTGCACAAACGATGCTGAACTCAACACCAGACTGTAGCCAGTTCTCCATTAGAGCCTGACCCTTTGCGCGATCCCATTCGGCAGTGGCGGTCTTTACAACCTTCATGCCTGGGTTTGCGGCTACAACATCGTTGCAACCCTTGGTGCGGTCTAGTGCAGCCTCGTTAGTAAGTTCACCCTGCATGATTACAACGTTGCCCTTGCCACCGGCAAGAAGAGCAAGCTGTTCCATTTCTAGAGTTCCCGAAACTAGCGACTGTGAACCAACGTAAGGAACGCCGGTCTGTGCTGGGTTACGGTTTACGTAAACGATAGGAATGTCTGCAGCCTGAGCGGCCTCGGTCATCGGGGTTGCAGCAGCGGTGTCAACAGCAACTACAAGAATTGCGTCTACGCCCTGAGAAATAAAGTTTTCTACCTGGCTTAGCTGGGTGTCAACTTTGTTGTCTGCAGCAACGATGGTGAGCTCTGCGCCCTGTGCGTCAGCTTCCGCCTGCATACCGTCGGCGACCTTTTGTAGGAATGCGTCTAGTACTGGGAAGGTGGCGCCGATTTTGACAGTCTTTGTTCCGCTGTCAGCAGGAGCTGAACAACCGGAAAGAACGACAGCCGAAATAGCAATAGCAGCGAATAAACCTGCCAATTTACCGAATTTCTTCATTGAACCTTTACCAATCTCTTGATTAGGAACCTCAGACCTTTTGGTCTTTGGATCTCTCCCCAGGGCTTTCCTGCGAAGTAAAGGAATTCACTTCTCGTCAGAAGTAAACCTATCAACCCCAAAACTAGTTTGTTATGACAATAGGCGTTACGTTAGCGAATTGTTACTTTCACGTGCTAGTAACTTTTTCGCTGGAGCCACCCAGGAGAATCGAACTCCTGACCTGCTCTTTACGAGGGAGCTGCTCTACCGACTGAGCTAGGGTGGCGAGTTACCGAAGTAACTAAAAAAGTTTACCGCCTACTATTAGAGCCATGACCTTCACTTTCCCAACCCCAAATCTCATTGACCCAGCCAGCGTTACCTCCTATCGCTGGGGAATCATGGGAGCCGCCGGCATCGCTGAAGCTTTCGTAACTGGCGTGCAGAAGCATGCCAAACAACAGATTGTGGCTGTGGCATCTAGAACGCCTGGAAAGGC
>CAIJWY010000038.1 GCA_903824455.1 uncultured Micrococcales bacterium | reverse complement strand
CCGGGCTGGAGTCTTCGGCCAACGACTACCTGAGCGGCAAAAACAGCGCCCAGTTTTTCGAGCGGTTGAACTCGCTGTTCTCCGGTAACCCGGTCAGCGGTGCCTCAATCGAACTAACCATCGACCCGAAGGTGCAACAGGCTGCCTTCGATGCCCTTGGAAACAAGACCGGCGCGGTGGTGGCAATCGAACCTTCCACCGGCAACATTCTAGCCATGGTTTCCACCCCCGGTTTCGATTCGAACAAGCTCAGCGTTCACAACGGCACCAAGGCCCAAAACAACTACGACCAGCTTCTAGGGGCAGCCGGAGATCCGCTAATCAATAAGGCAATTGGTGGTTCGCTTTACACACCTGGCTCGGTGTTCAAGCTCGTGGTCGCCGCGGCAGCTTTGCAGAGTGGCGAATACACGATTAAATCGGAGCTTCCGAATCTGCGCACCTACACCCTGCCTGGCACGACCACAAAGATTAGCAATGCTGGAAACAGCGACTGCGGTGGCACCAAAACCGTGACCCTGCTCAACGCCATGCGGCTTTCGTGCAACATACCGTTCGCCGAACTCGGCGTTGCTCTGGGGCAAGAGAAAATTCGCAACATGACCAAGGCGTTTGGCTTCGGTCAGAACATTCGAATTCCAACCGTGGCCACGGCCAGCACCTACCCCGAAAAGATGGACGAAGCCCAAACCGCGCTTTCATCTTTCGGTCAGTTCGATGTTCGGGTTACCCCTTTGCAAATGGCGATGATTACCGCCGCCATCGCTAACGGCGGCAAGGAAATGAGACCAAACCTGATTGAGAACGTTCAATCATCCAACCTGGCTCTGCTTAGCCAAAGCACTCCGAGCGAATTTGGTACTCCGATTTCCAAGGCAACCGCCGACGGTCTAAAACAGATGATGATTGCAGCGGTGAAGTCTGGGGTTAGCACCAACGGTGCCGTAAGTGGAACTGTGGTGGCGGGAAAGACCGGAACCGCCCAGAATGGCCCGAAAGCTCCTTACACGCTCTGGTTTGCCGGTTTTGCGCCAGCCGATAACCCGCAGGTTGCCGTGGTAGTTATGGTCGCCGACGGCGGCGGAATGGGCCAGGGTGGCAGCGGCAATGTTTTGGCGGCACCCATTGCCCGCAAGGTCATCAAGGCGGTGTTGAGCCGATGAAGCCGGAAGAGGGGCAACTCTATGGCGAGCGTTACCGCCTGATTAGTCGAATCGCCATCGGTGGCATGGGTGAGGTTTGGAAAGCTCATGATCCGATTATTTTGCGCGACGTTGCCATCAAGATTTTGAAGCCAGAGTACATGGGTGACCCAGGATTTTTGGAGCGATTCCGAACCGAAGCCAAACACGCCGCCAGGGTTAATCACGAAGGTATCGCCAACGTTTACGACTACGGCGAAGATTCTGGAAGCGCGTTCCTGGTGATGGAGTTGGTTCCTGGTGATTCTCTGGCCAAGATTCTGGAAGACCGCAAAGTCTTGCCCGCCACCGAAGTGCTCGACATAGTTGCACAAACCGCACGGGCACTTTACTCAGCTCACCAAGATGGTTTGGTTCACCGAGATGTGAAGCCTGGAAACCTGCTAATTACTCCCGACGGCCAAGTGAAGATAACCGACTTTGGAATCGCCAGGGTGGCCGACCAGGTGTCGCTCACCGCAACCGGTCAGGTGATGGGAACCGTGCAGTACCTGGCTCCGGAACAGGCAACTGGCAAATCGGCAACTCCTTCCACCGACATCTACTCGCTCGGCATCGTGGCCTACGAAGCTCTGGCCGGAAAGCGTCCTTTCACCGGCGATAACCAAATGATGATCGCCATGTCTCAGATTCGAGACATACCCCCGGCTCTTCCAGAAGATATCGACCCTGCGGTTAGCGAACTGATCATGGACTGTCTTGCCAAGAAGGCCTCGATGCGACCCGCGACGGCCTTAGAGCTCGCTCAGAGAGCCGAAAAACTAAGCGGAAAATCACCGGTTGGGCAGTTCAACACCAGAATGATTGAAACGGTCAAACCGCTACCCCAGACCACCACGATCATCGACACTGTCGAGAACAAGGTTGAAAAACAGTCGGCCGTTTGGCCTTGGGTGTCGGTAATTGCAGTGGTCGTGCTAACCACGGTTGGTGTGCTAATTGCCATCCTGACCCAGCCGAACCCAACCCCAACTCCTACCCCTACCGAAACGCCAACGGTCACACCAACGCCAACGCCTACCCCCACCGAAACGCCAACCACGCCATCAACGGCAACGGTTTTTGCCTCCGACGTAATGGAGCAAAACGTCGACGTGGTTGAAACGCTTTTGGTTGGTAAAGGCTTGATTGTTTCAAGAGTCGAAGGAACTCCGCTGCCTACGGGAGATCCCCGAATCAACACCGTTTACGAGGCAACCCCGCTTGGCTCGCTACCGGTCGGCACCACAGTAATTGTCACCTATTACGTTGAAGACACCACCCAAACCGCCCCTAGTAACTAGCCTAAAAACTAGACTTGGGCTAGTAGAACAAATGGAGAAAAAGCTTGTCTGAAGAAAAGCGAATGATTGCAGACCGCTACGAAGTTGGCGCGTTGATTGGTCGCGGTGGCATGGCCGATGTCTACGAGGGTATTGACACTCGCCTCGGACGCAAGATTGCAATCAAGATTTTGAAAGCAGACCTGGTTGCCGACCCATCGTTCGAAGCCAAGTTCCGTCAGGAAGCTCAGAACTCGGCGCGAATGACCCACCCAACCATCGTTCGCGTGTATGACTCTGGTGAAGAGCAGAGCGTTGACAGCAATGGAAACACTAGGCGCACGCCATATATCGTCATGGAATTTGTGAGTGGAACCGTGCTCCGCGATCTCATGCACGCTCGCAAACTAACCAGTGCAGAGTCAATCGGATTCGCCGAAGGTATTCTCACCGCACTCGAGTTCTCACACCGAGCCGGAATCATTCACCGCGACATCAAGTCGGCCAACATCATGATCACCGACGGTGGTGTTGTGAAGGTGATGGACTTCGGTATTGCCCGGGCCATGAGTGACTCTTCGGCAACTCAGAGCCACACTCAGGGCATCGTTGGCACCGCTCAATACTTCTCTCCAGAGCAGGCCAGGGGCGAAAGCGTTGACGCTCGCACCGACCTCTACTCGACCGGCGTCTTGCTCTACGAAATGCTTGCCGGACGTCCGCCTTTTGTTGGGGAGTCGGCAGTTTCTGTGGCCTACCAGCACGTTAGCGAATCGGTAACTCCGCCATCGGCACATAATTCAGAGATCTCGGCCGCAATCGACGAGGTGGTGATGCACTCGTTGGCTAAGGACCGAAATGACCGCTATCAGAGTGCCGAGCAATTCCGTGAACACCTGCTCAGTGCCGCTCTAGCTCCAGCGGCTGGTCAGCCGGCGGCGCCCGTTGCTTTCACT
>CAIJWY010000037.1 GCA_903824455.1 uncultured Micrococcales bacterium | reverse complement strand
CACATCTGCCCGAAGGCAGCCGTAAGTAGCACTACTGATGTTGCACCACTGTTTATCTGTCAAATCCAGTTACCTGGACAGTTTTCTGATCCAAAACAGGCAAGCCTGAATTACATCAAATAAATTGTTGTTCTTGCCTCGGCCGGACCAGCTCTCGCTGTTCACTGCGCCACAGGTGGTTTCGCACAAGAAAGTACGACGTCACAAAGGAACTTCATTAGTCTACGGGGGTTCCAAGGGTCAATGCAAATTAAGTTCAAGAAAACTTATTGGGAACATAATGTCCTTCTCTCCCGCTAGTTTTAAAGCGTTCACTAACCCTGGGGAGAACCAATGGCAATGTCCGAAGAACAAAAGCAAATCATGATTGTGAAAACCAAGGCAGTGTTCCAGATTATCTGGATCATTCTGAAGCCAGTGGCTTTTGTCGTGCTTGCGGTAGGCGTAGTGGTGTTCGGAGCTCTAATCTCAATTATTGGTTCGTCATTTTCGGGTAAAGGTCGAAGGTAACTTCCCCAATGAAAAAGCCCCAGTCCGAAGACTGGGGCTTTTCTTTAGAACTAGGAACTACTTGGTTACCTTGGTAACAGTTCCGGCACCTACGGTACGGCCACCCACACGGATAGCGAAACGTAGACCATCTTCCATGGCGATTGGCTGAATTAGCTCAACTGACATTTCGGTGGTGTCGCCAGGCATAACCATTTCGGTACCGGTCGGCAAGGTGATAACACCAGTTACGTCGGTGGTACGGAAGTAGAACTGTGGGCGGTAGTTTGCGTAGAACGGGTTGTGACGGCCACCCTCATCCTTTGAAAGGATGTAGACGTTGGCGTCGAAACCAGTGTGAGGGGTGATCGAAGCAGGCTTGCAAACAACCTGGCCGCGCTCTACATCTTCACGCTTGGTTCCACGTAGAAGTAGACCTACGTTTTCACCAGCTTCTGCGTAGTCAAGTAGCTTGCGGAACATTTCGATACCGGTAACGGTGGTCTTCTGCTTGTCGCGGATACCAACGATTTCAACTTCGTCGTTAACCTTGACCTGTCCACGCTCGATCTTGCCGGTGATAACGGTTCCACGACCAGTGATGGTGAAAACGTCTTCAACAGGCATTAGGAAAGGCTTGTCTAGGTCGCGCTGAGGCTCTGGAATGTTTGCGTCACAAGCGTCCATAAGTGCTAGAACGGTTGCTCCCCACTTCTCGTCGCCTTCAAGAGCCTTAAGAGCTGAAACCTGAACAACAGGAGCGTCGTCGCCTGGGAACTCGTACTTGCTTAGAAGTTCGCGAACTTCCATCTCAACGAGGTCTAGGATTTCAGCGTCGTCAACCATGTCGCTCTTGTTTAGAGCAACCACGATGTAAGGAACGCCAACCTGACGAGCAAGTAGTACGTGCTCCTTGGTCTGAGGCATTGGACCGTCGGTGGCAGCAACAACAAGGATGGCACCATCCATCTGGGCAGCACCGGTGATCATGTTCTTGATGTAGTCAGCGTGGCCTGGAGCGTCTACGTGAGCGTAGTGGCGCTTCTCGGTCTGGTACTCAACGTGTGAGATGTTGATAGTAATACCGCGCTGCTTCTCCTCAGGGGAGTTGTCAATCTGGTCGAACGCGGAAGCCGTGTTCAGGGTCGGGTACTTGTCATGAAGTACCTTGGTGATGGCCGCAGTCAGAGTGGTCTTACCGTGGTCAACGTGACCGATAGTACCGATGTTGACGTGCGGCTTGGTGCGCTCGAATTTCGCCTTAGCCATTTTTGTCCTCCTCAGGACTTGTCAGTTACCCGCGCGGTTATTCCGCTTGGATTTTGGGTTTGTTTCTATCTTAGTTGAGAAAGCAGCCTTACGACTACTCCCCCTTGTTCTTCTGAACGATTTCCTCAGCTACAGCCTTTGGAACCTCAGCGTAGGTTTCGAAGGTCATCGAATAAACCGCGCGTCCCGAAGTTTTCGAGCGTAGGTCACCGACGTAGCCAAACATTTCAGACAGCGGAACTAGGGCGCGAACGACCTTAACGCCAGAGGCGTCATCCATTGCCTGGATCTGACCGCGCCTTGAGTTCAAGTCACCGATTACGTCACCCATATATTCTTCTGGGGTACGAACTTCGACGGCCATGATTGGCTCGAGCAGAGTTGGTTGAGCTAGACGAGCTGCTTCTTTATAAGCAATCGATCCAGCAATCTTAAACGCCATTTCCGACGAGTCAACGTCGTGGTAGGCGCCGTCAAGAAGGGTAGCCTTTACGCCAACCACAGGGTAACCGGCAAGAGTACCGACCTGCATTGCGTCTTGGATACCAGCATCTACCGATGGGATGTACTCACGAGGAACGCGACCACCGGTTACGGCGTTCACGAACTCGTAGGTCTTCTCTTCAGTTACATCCATTGGCTCCAAACGAATCTGGATCTTGGCGAACTGGCCAGAACCACCGGTCTGCTTCTTGTGGGTGTAGTCGTACTTGTCAACTGAGCGCTTTAGAGTTTCGCGGTAGGCAACCTGTGGCTTACCCACGTTTGCTTCAACCTTGAATTCGCGGCGCATGCGGTCGACCAAGATGTCTAGGTGAAGTTCACCCATACCCGAGATAACGGTCTGGCCGGTCTCGTGGTCGTGCTCAACGCGGAAAGTTGGGTCTTCTTCGGCTAGCTTCTGAATTGCTAGACCTAGTTTTTCCTGGTCGCCCTTGGTCTTTGGCTCAATAGCAACCGAGATAACTGGCTTCGGGAAGGTCATCGACTCGAGAACCACGGTCTTGTCTAGGTCGCAAAGGGTGTCACCGGTGGTGGTGTCCTTTAGGCCGATAACAGCGTAGATGTGGCCAGCGGTTGCAAAGTCAACAGGGTTTTCCTTGTTGGCGTGCATCTGGAACATCTTTCCGATGCGCTCTTTCTTACCCTTGGTTGAGTTCAGAAGCTGAGCGCCTGAATCTGCCTTACCCGAGTAAACGCGGATGTAGGTTAGACGACCGAAGAATGGGTGGGTCATAACCTTGAACGCTAGGGCGGCGAATGGTCCGTCGGCCTTTGGTTCGCGGGTTACTTCTTCTTCTTCGTTGTTTGGGTTGGCGCCAACGATAGCTGGAACGTCCAAAGGTGAAGGAAGGTAGTCGATAACGGCGTCTAGCATCGGCTGAACACCCTTGTTCTTGAAGGCAGAGCCACAAAGAATTGGGTAGATTTCCGAGTTGACGGTTAGCTTACGAATCGCGCCCTTGATCTCTGCTTCGGTTAGTTCTTCGCCGGCGAAGTACTTCTCCATGAGAGTCTCGTCGGTTTCGGCAACGGTTTCTAGAAGGATCTGACGGTAGTGGTCAGCCTTCTCCTGAAGCTCGGCTGGGATTGGCTCGATTTCGTACTTCGCGCCCATCTCCACGTCTCCGCGCCAGGTTAGAGCCTTCATCTGAACGATGTCAACGACACCTTCGAAGGTGCTCTCGGCGCCGATTGGAATCTGGATAACTAGAGGCTTAGCACCTAGACGGTTGATGATGGTGTCTACGGTGAAGTAGAAGTCGGCGCCTAGCTTGTCCATCTTGTTGACGAAACAGATGCGAGGAACGTCGTACTTGTCGGCCTGACGCCAAACGGTCTCAGACTGTGGCTCAACACCTTCTTTACCGTCGAACACTGCAACGGCACCGTCGAGAACACGAAGTGAACGCTCAACCTCAACGGTGAAGTCCACGTGCCCGGGGGTGTCGATGATGTTGATCTGGTTGGTGTTCCAGAAACAGGTGGTAGCAGCCGAGGTAATGGTAATACCGCGCTCTTGCTCTTGCTCCATCCAGTCCATGGTGGCTGCGCCATCGTGAACTTCACCAATCTTGTGAGTGATGCCCGTGTAAAACAGGATGCGCTCGGTGGTGGTGGTTTTACCTGCATCGATGTGAGCCATGATGCCGATGTTGCGAACCTTGTTTAGGTCTGTAAGCACGTCTTGTGCCACGGTTGCCTCCGGAAGTTGGTTGTTGCTTTGGAAAGTTTTACTACTGAAAAAGAACGACCGCCTACCAACTTTTGGGTCAGTAGGCGGAAGTTCTGCCTACTACCAGCGGTAGTGGGCGAATGCTTTGTTCGACTCGGCCATCTTGTGAGTGTCTTCGCGACGCTTCACTGCGGCACCGAGACCGTTTGATGCGTCGAGGATTTCGTTCATCAGACGCTCGGTCATGGTCTTCTCGCGACGGGCCTTCGCGTAGCTAACCAACCAGCGCATGGCTAGGGTGTTAGCACGGTGTGCCTTTACTTCGATTGGAACCTGGTAGGTAGAACCACCAACACGACGTGAGCGAACCTCAACGGTTGGACGCACGTTGTCTAGAGCCTTCTTTAGAAGAGTTACTGGCTCGCCACCCGACTTCGCCTTGGCACCCTCAAGTGCACCGTAGACGATCGACTCTGCGATTGATTTCTTGCCATCAAGAAGAATCTTGTTAACCAGCTGCGTTACCACTGGTGAACCGTAGACAGGGTCTACTACAACTGGCTTCTTGGTTATTGGACCTTTGCGAGGCATTACTTACCCTTCTTTGCACCGTAGTGGCTGCGAGCCTGCTGACGGTTCTTTACTGCCTGGGTGTCAAGTGCACCGCGGACGATCTTGTAGCGAACACCAGGAAGGTCCTTTACACGGCCACCGCGAACAAGCACCATTGAGTGCTCCTGAAGGTTGTGACCTTCACCCGGGATGTACGCGGTTACTTCGATACCGTTCGAAAGCTTGACACGGGCTACCTTACGAAGGGCCGAGTTCGGCTTCTTCGGGGTGGTGGTGTACACACGGGTGCAAACGCCACGGCGCTGAGGACTGGCCTTAAGCGCTGGGGTTTTAGTCTTGGTGACTTTAGCCGACCGACCCTTGCGGACCAACTGCTGAATTGTTGGCACTACTACTCCTTGTTAATTCCGTGGAATATCCCCGGAAGGTTTATTTGCTGGCCCACCGGAAGTTTCTTCGGTTTAGGGCGTCCGTGCTCGAAAAGCACATCAGCCACTAACTTTACCGAAGATACTCCGGTGGGTCAAATGGAATTTGTTACTCGGTGACCGTATCGCCTGCCTGATCGAATTCTTCGATCGAGGTAAACGCTAGGCCGGTGGTTCCAAACGATGACAGATCCATCTCGTCGTTCTGGGATGGTGCTGCCCAGATACGGTTTGGATACATCTCGTTTTTGGCTTCTTCAGTGGCTTCAACCTTGATGTTGCGGTAACCCTTGAGTCCGGTTCCAGCAGGGATGAGCTTTCCGATGATGACGTTCTCCTTCAGACCAACCAGTGGGTCGGTGCGACGGTCAAGAGCTGCCTGAGTTAGAACTCGGGTGGTCTCCTGGAACGATGCTGCCGATAGCCATGACTGAGCCGCTAGCGAAGCACGGGTCATACCCATAACTTCTTCACGAGCTGAAGCAGGCTTTAGGCCATCTGCAACAACCAAACGGTTGTTGGCTGCGAAGGTGTTGCGGTCGATGATTTCACCAGGAAGCATCTTGGTAGCGCCGCCGTCTACAACGGTGACCTTTCCAAGCATCTGACGAACAATAACCTCGAGGTGCTTGTCGTGTAGTTCTACACCCTGAGCACCGTAGATTGCCTGAACACCGTTGATGATTTCCTGAGCTGCAGCCTTGCGTCCCTTGGTCGAGAGAACCTCGTGCGGGATTGGGGTGCCGTCTACCAGGTAGTCACCGGTCTCCACTGCCTGACCAACCACAACAACTAGGTCGTTTAGGTCGGAGATAGTGGTGATTGGCAGTTCTGGATCTAGCTTCTTGAAGGTCTTCGAAGTGGTACGCGAGAAGCTGTAGCGGGTGGCTAGGTCCTTGGCGTCTGCCAAAGCCTTTTCGCCCTGAGGTACAACACGCACCTCGTACTTCTTCGCGGTTCCCTTGGTCTCAACCTCGCGAACGTCAACCACACCAGGCCAGAATGCCATTACGGCAACCTTGCCCTGACGGTTCCATCCGATACGAGCTTCGAGAAGGTCGGTTACACCGGTAAGACCCTGGGTGATGTCGTATGAAATTGCGCGTTCAATACGCATTTCCACACCACCGATACGCTTCTTAATAACCTGCTTCTTCTGCTTGTCAGAAGCACCACCGGTGTGGAAGGTACGCATAGTTAGCTGCGTTCCTGGCTCACCGATCGACTGAGCGGCGATAATACCGATGGCTTCACCGAGCTCAACTGCATCACCAGTTGCTAGCGAAGTTCCGTAACAGGCAGCACAGACACCGTGAAGTGCGGTACAGGTTAGAACCGAACGAATTACCACCGAGTCAACAGTCGACTTGTTGGCGTCTTCCGCTTGGATTGCGTTTAGTAGAGTCTGGTCAATGACTGCTCCGGCCTTAGCCAAAGTGTCCTTGCCATTCATGATTGGCTCTGCTAGCACACGGTGAAGAACCGAAAGTTCAAGCACGTTCTTGTTCCACTTGAAGGTGTCGGTATCGGCATCGTATTCCTTGATTTCTTTTTCAAGGCCACGGTCGGTACCACAGTCTGGTTCGCGAACGATAACGTCCTGAGCCACATCGACTAGACGACGGGTTAGGTAACCCGCGGCGGCAGTCTTCATAGCGGTATCGGCGTTACCCTTACGAGCACCGGTTGCGTTAATGAAGTACTCGTTGGCGGTTAGACCAACCAGGTAGTTTCCCTTAACCGGCATCGGTGCGAAGTCACCGGAAGCGGTGGCCACTGGCCCACGCATACCCATGATCGAACGAATCTGGATCCAGTTACCACGAGCACCAGAGGTAACCATCTTGTAGATGGCGTTGTCTTCTGGAATCGACTTCTTGAGCAGAGCTTCAATTTCGATGGTGTGCTTGTTCCATAGAGTACCAAGCGCGTCACGACGCTCAACTTCGGAGATTAGACCGTTGTTGAACTCTTCCTGCTTCTTGGTGTGCGCCTTTTCACCGATAGCGATGATGTCGGCGCGGTCCTTGTGGAACTGCTTGTTATCGAAGTTGGCGTCTGAGATCGACATCGAAACACCGGAACGGGTTGCCCAGTAGAAACCGGCATCCTTCAAGCGGTCTAGGGTCTGAGCTACCTCAACACGTGAGTTGCCCTGAACTAGCTCGGTAACGATACCGCTGATCTCTTTCTTGCCGATTTGCTGCTCAACGTAACGGAATCCTTCTGGAAGGGTTTCGTTGAATAGTGCGCGGCCGAAGGTGGTTTCGCGAAGCGAACCATCTAGGCGAATGCGGATCTTGGCCTGAAGGTCAATTGCCTTCGAGTCAAGAGCCATCTGTGCCTCAGCAACCGAACCGAAGGCCTTGCCCTCACCGAGAGCACCTTCCTTCACGCTGGTTAGGTGGTAAAGACCGATGATCATGTCCTGGGTTGGAGTTGCAACCGGACGACCGTCTGAAGGCTTCAAAATGTTGTTCGATGCCAACATCAGAACGCGGGCTTCAGCCTGAGCTTCCTGAGATAGCGGCACGTGAACAGCCATCTGGTCACCGTCGAAGTCGGCGTTGAACGCGGTACAAACTAGCGGGTGAAGCTGGATAGCCTTACCTTCAACCAGTACCGGCTCGAAAGCCTGGATTCCCAAACGGTGAAGTGTCGGTGCACGGTTTAGTAGAACCGGACGCTCGCGGATAACTTCTTCAAGAACTTCCCAAACAGCTGCGCGTGAACGCTCAACCATCTTCTTGGCAGCCTTGATGTTCTGGGCGTAACCCTGCTCTTCTAGGCGCTTCATAACGAAAGGCTTGAACAGTTCGAGGGCCATCAGCTTTGGAAGACCACACTGGTGCAGCTTCAACTGAGGACCAACAACGATTACCGAACGACCCGAGTAGTCAACGCGCTTACCGAGAAGGTTCTGACGGAAACGACCCTGCTTACCCTTTAGAAGATCGCTCAGCGACTTCAGGGCGCGGTTACCGGTTCCGGTTACTGGGCGACCACGACGACCGTTGTCGAACAGTGCGTCAACAGCTTCTTGAAGCATGCGCTTCTCGTTGTTGATGATGGTGCGAGGCACGGTGTCTAGTTCCTGGAACTTGAGTAGACGGTTGTTGCGGTTGATCACACGACGGTAAAGGTCGTTTAGGTCAGAGGTCGCAAAGCGTCCGCCGTCTAGCTGAACCATTGGACGGATTTCCGGTGGTAGCACTGGAAGAACGTCTAGAACCATGGCAACCGGCGAGGTGTTCGACTCGATAAACGAGCTAACCACCTTGAGGCGCTTGATGGCGTAGGTCTGCTTGGTGCCCTTCGAGTTGTTGATTAGATCCTTCAACTCGTCGCGTACTTCTTCAAGCTTGAAGTTCTGAAGCATCTGCTTGATAGCTTCAGCACCAATCTGCACGTTGAAGTAGTCACCGTAGTAGTAGTGGAAAAGATCGAATATGTCGTCGTACTGAATCAGCGTTCCGGCTTTAGCAGTTAGGTGCATACGCCAAGCCATCTGCTCGCGCTGAAGGCTTTCGCGACGCTCGCGACGACCGTACTCACGCACGATCTTGTCGGTCTTCTTCTTAAAAGCAGCCTGAAGGTCGCGGATTGCCTTCACCGAAGGAGCTTCTAGAGGCTTCTGGTTGAAGAAACCGTCAGGGTCTTTAGCTTCAGCGGTAACCAACTGGTCGATGCTCTTGTACATGTCGGCGAGAACCCACTCTGGAGCTTCCCAGAAGTGCGCTGCGGTCTGCATCTTGAAGCCTTCGGCCTCTAGTGCGGCGATTTCGTCGCCGGCAGCTTCGCGAAGTTCGGCTTCACGCTCGTCGAGCATCGAAACGATACGACCCAGGTAGTCTTCGCGGTCAAGCGAAGCGTTCTGAGCAAGCTCGTCTTCGAAGCGTTCCATAACGCGGTAAGCAGCAAAGTAGATGATCTTGTCTAGGTCTTTTGGAGCTAGGTCAAGCAGGTAACCCAAACGGCTTGGAACACCCTTGTAGTACCAGATGTGAGTTACCGGTGCGGCTAGGGTGATGTGACCCATGCGCTCGCGACGAACGTTCGACTTAGCGACCTGAACACCACAACGCTCACAAACGACGTCCTTGTAACGGGCACGCTTGTACTTTCCACAGGAACATTCCCAGTCCTTGGTAGGGCCGAAGATGCGCTCGCAGAACAGACCGTCTTTCTCAGGCTTGAGGGTACGGTAGTTAATGGTTTCTGGCTTCTTAACTTCACCAGCCGACCAAGAAAGGATGTCTGCAGAGGTGGCTAGGCCAACTCGGATTGCTTCAAAATTTTCAACTTGCATAGTCTTCTACTTCTCTTTCTTAGTAGTCTCGGCCGGAGAATTCGTTGTCGATCGCGAGCGACTCGTTGCGAGATAGGTTGATGCCCATCTCTTCGGTTGCTCGATCGCTTGCAAACTCGTCTTGGTCTTTCAGCTCAACGGCGTGACCGTTGGCGTCGAGAACCTCGATGTTTAGGGCCAGCGACTGCATTTCCTTGGCAAGAACACGGAACGACTCTGGAATACCAGGAGCCTGAATGTTCTGACCGGTAACGATCGCTTCGTAAGTCTTGATACGTCCGGAAACGTCGTCAGACTTGATGGTTAGCAATTCCTGAAGAGTGTGAGCGGCGCCGTAGGCCTGTAGAGCCCAAACTTCCATCTCACCGAATCGCTGTCCACCGAACTGAGCTTTACCACCGAGTGGCTGCTGAGTAATCATGCTGTAAGGACCGGTTGAACGAGCGTGGATCTTGTCGTCAACTAGGTGGTGCAGCTTGAGGATGTACATATAACCAACCGAGATTGGTGCTGGGAACGGTTCACCCGAACGGCCGTCATACAAGGTTGCCTTACCGGTTTCGTCAACCAGCTTCTTCTTGTTTTCGGTCTCCCAAGCGTTCTTGTTGGTTGATGCTAGAAGGCTTACGATTTCGTCCTTGTCGGCGCCATCGAAGATTGGGGTAGCAACCTTGGTTCCGGCGTCACCCTTCTTCATTCCTTCAGGCAAACGCTTTAGGTTGTCGGCAAAAGCCTTCGATAGTCCTTCAACGTTCCAACCGCGGCTGGCAATCCAACCAAGGTGGGTCTCGAGGATCTGACCGAAGTTCATACGACCAGGAATACCAAGTGGGTTTAGAACTACGTCGACCGGAGTTCCGTCTTCCATGAATGGCATGTCTTCGACCGGAAGGATCTTAGAAATAACACCCTTGTTACCGTGACGACCAGCTAGCTTGTCACCTTCGGTGATCTTACGCTTCTGAGCAATCTGAACTACAACGCGGGTCATTACGCCAGCGCCGAGGTCATCCTTCGAAACGATTACTAGATCTTGTTCTTCGGTGTGGGCGGCTGCATATTCTTCGGTGGTGAAAACCTTCACACCGATGATGGTTCCGCTCTCACCGTGAGGTACCTTCAGCGAGGATTCGCGAACTTCGCGTCCCTTGTCGGCGAAGATGGCTCGAAGCAAACGCTCTTCAGCAGAAAGCTCGGTCTCACCCTTAGGGGTTACCTTACCGACCAAGATGTCGCCTGAACGAACCTCGGCACCGATGCGAATGATTCCGCGCTCGTCGAGGTGAGCTAGGGTTTCCTGGCTGATGTTTGGTAGGTCACGAGTGATCTCTTCGTCACCAAGCTTGATGCTTCGTGCTTCAACTTCGTACTCTTCGATGTGAATCGAGGAAAGAGTGTCGTCCTTCACCAAGTTCTGGCTAAGGATGATGGCGTCTTCGAAGTTGTGACCTTCCCAAGGCATGAATGCAACTAGCAGGTTCTTACCCAGAGCTAGTTCACCCATGTCGGTGGCAGGGCCGTCGGCTAGAACCTGGCCGGCTTCAACCCGGTCGCCCGCGTTAACGATGGCGCGCTGGTTGATTGCGGTTCCCTGGTTCGAACGCTCGAACTTGCGAAGAGGGTAAACGTCGTGGCTTCCGTTGTCGCCCATGATGGTGATGGCTTCGGCGCTTACGTCTTCAACCACACCAGCGGTGACGTTGATTACTACGGTGCCAGAGTCGAACGCGGCAACGCGCTCCATTCCGGTACCAACGTATGGCGCTTCGCTTCTAACCAGTGGCACAGCCTGACGCTGCATGTTGGCACCCATTAGGGCACGCGACGAGTCGTCGTGCTCAAGGAACGGGATTAGCGAGGTAGAAACCGAAGCTAGCTGACGAGGTGAAACGTCGATGTAGTCAACGGTCTCGGCATCTGCTTCTAGAACTTCTCCGCGCCAACGAGCAACAACCTTTTTAGCGGCAAAGGTCTTGTCGGCGTTAAGTGGAGCTTCGGCGATACCGATAACCTTGCCAGCTTCAGCAGCGGCGTCTAGGTACTCGATCTTGCCCGAAACCTTACCGTTTACAACCTTGTTGTAAGGGGTTTCGATGAAGCCGAAAGTGTTAATACGTGCGTAGGCGGTTAGCGAACCGATCAGACCAATGTTTGGCCCTTCAGGGGTTTCTACCGGACACATACGACCGTAGTGAGATGGGTGAACGTCTCGAACTTCCATCTGAGCACGCTCACGAGCGATACCGCCGGGCCCTAGGGCTGAAAGACGACGCTTGTGGGCAAGGCCGGCAAGCGGGTTGTTCTGGTCCATGAACTGTGACAACTGCGAAGCTCCGAAGAACTCCTTGATTGCAGAAACCACCGGACGAAGGTTGATTAGGGTCTGAGGGGTAATCGCTTCGATGTCCTGAGTCGACATACGCTCGCGAACTACGCGCTCCATACGGCTTAGACCGATACGAACCTGGTTCTGAATTAGTTCACCAACCGAGCGGATACGACGGTTTGAGAAATCGTCGATGTCGTCTGAGTTCACATCGAGCACAACCTTTTTGCCGCCCATTGGAACGGTGAAGGTTTCGGCACCCTGCGAGCCGTTGGCTAGCGACATGTCGAAGTAAAGAAGGTACTTCAAGGTACCAACGATGTCTTCAACCGAAAGGGTGGTGGTGGTTCCGTCAACGGCTAGACCCAACTTGCGGTTTACCTTGTGACGACCAACCTTGGCCAGGTTGTAGCGCTTGGTCTCGAAGTAGGTTGAACGCAACCAGGCTTCAGCAGTTTCTGGTCCGGCAGCTTCGCCACGAACCTTGCGGTATAGCTCGCGAAGTGCGTCTTCTTTCGAAACGATTGGGTTAGCGAAAGCCTTCGATTCGTCGTAAGCCAAAGTGTTGGCGATTAGGTCTACGTCGTAGTTCCAACCCTTGTCAACGATTGCGCCTTCAACGTCTTTGAACTCGGCTTCAATCTGTTCCTTCGAAAGACCGAGGGCCTTTAGGAAGATCGTTGCCGAAACCTTGGTCTTGCGGTCTACCTGAACCTGAAGAATTGGCTTACCGAAACGCGACATCGGCTTGCGGTCTTCGCGAACCCATTCGGTTAGGAACTCAAGGTATGAACCACGGCTTGGAATGATCTGGCCCTTGTTGTTACGAACGTCTAGGTTTCCGGTGGTGTTGGTCGACACCGAGAAGTAAACACCTGGGGAACGAACCAACTGTGAAACAACAACACGCTCGGTGCCGTTGATTACGAAGGTACCTTCGCCGGTCATAACCGGGAAGTCACCCATGAACACGGTCTGGCTCTTGATTTCACCGGTGATGTAGTTGGTGAACTCGGCCTTGATGTAGAGAGGCTTGGTGTAGCTCTTTCCCTTCATCTTGCACTCGTCTGGCGAGTGAGCTGGGTCATAAAGTTCTGGGGCACTGAAAGCTAGGCCCATCTTGGCCTGGTCAGAGTTGTTGTTGTCTTCGATTGGCGAAAGCTCTTCGAAGATTTCGGTTAGACCGTTTTTGGCGTCTGGGTTTAGTGCCCGCCACGAGTCGTTGCCTACTAGCCAGTCGAAGCTCTCGCGCTGAAGCTTGAGCAGGTCGGGAACTTCAATTGGTTCCGTAGTTCTGGCGAATGATGGACGTTTTGCATCACGAGTGTTGGTATTTTTTGCGTTCTTCGCAGCCAATTGAATCCCTCCAAGGGAGTTTCGTTAGATGTGCCGGTTGGGAGATCGCAACCCATTACCGTAAGTGTCGCCAAAATATGCGTCACGGCCGCGCCAAAATATGCGCAGCGGGTGATAGGGAGCAAAGTACTACTCTATAACGATTGACGAACAAAAGGCAAGACGAAGTTGGAAAAACTTAGCAAGACGCCAAAGCGGTATTAATCTCTTGAGCCGTCTGTTCCGGAAAATCCACCGTCAGAATCACTCGAAGGTAGGGATATCCGCTCAAATTCAACTGAATTGCTGGCTTTCCGGCCCGCACCACCAGAAAATCGGCTCCACCCTTGCGAAAAAATCGTCCGGCGTAGTAAACCCCTGGCAAAGCCGTTCCCACGCGCAAAGCCCATGAAATTCCGGTAAAAATAGCGTTTGCCTTACCCGAAATCACTTCCGCCCCACGAATCGAGGTCACCGGGATGTCAAAATCGCCGGAAATTGACCAAATCTTCTCGGCAAGAGTTAGTTTCACGCGAACCCCTCGGTCGTGAACGATTAGCTTTGCCATGGCTTCAAACTACCAATTGTTTGAGCTTTTGATGTGCCGCTTCACAAAATCCGACGGGTGCATAATCAGCCGACCATTCCACGGGCTTTCCGCAATCAATTCGTTGTCGCGAGTCACCAAGATTTTGGCATCGACAGCTTTAACTAAATCCAAGATGAAGTTGTCCTCGTGATCTTTGAGGTCGAAGACGGTTCGGGGTGGCTCGACCACTGCCCCATCGGTCTCGAGAACTAACTCAACTATGAAGTTCAGATATTTCTCTATCAGTGCGGGAGCCACACCCTTTTCCACGAAAATAGTTTGCAGGTTTCGGACTATGTGAGGCGATAGATAGAGCTGATAGCGCTCCGAATCAAAAATCACCGACAGGACGTCGGCAGAATCATTCCCGCTTCGAGGTGGCACTTCCATGATTTCGGGAAATACGGCCTCGGCACCCACCACGTCAGCATAAATATTTACGTCTAGAACTATTTCAATTGGGTTAACCAATTTTGCGTCGCGCTACCTTGCACATGTCTAGGATTTCTTGCTCGGAAAAAATCTTCCCCTGCAGTTCTTTTCTGAAGTCAGCTTGAATCTCCATAAAGCGTTTTTGCCAGCGCTCACGGCGCATCTTCTTTATAACGACGCGCAAAAACTCCGAGCGGTTTCCTCCGCCGTAATACTCCACAAGTTCATCCAACGCCTTGCGATCTTCATCTGCAATTGCGAAACCAACAGTCTTGGCAGCCATTTGAAACCTTCCGTATGCAACCCGTATGCAACCCGTATGCAACATTTTACTGAGCTTCAAGACTCTTGTAAATAGCGGAACAAAATCTGGGGAAAACTAAAGTTCAGGGGTGCGAGGTGGACTAGTTCGGCGCGGCGCAATTGCCTCGAACAGGCTTCCAAGGCGAATTAGCTCGGCGTCCGAGTAGGCAGCCCCGGCAATGGTGAGACCAAACGGCATCCCAATGTCTTCGGCGGTTCCCATCGGGATGGTCACGGTTGGAATTCCCAAATGACGAATGGCCAAGTTGCCGGTGGCCACCCAAACTCCGTTTCGCCAGGCGAGATCGGCCGATACTTCATTCACATCGGAGTCGGCTGGGCCAACATCGGTGAGCGTTGGGAAGATGGCGGCGGAGAATCCGTTTTCTTTTAGCCAATTGTCGAGGTCTTGTTTGCGGGTTTGCTCGAGAGCCTTCAAGCCGGCGGCAAACAGGTCAGCCTGTTCCCCGTTGAACGGATCGATGACCCCAACTTCTTTCGATCGAACCACATAGTCGTTCGGGTCGAAATCGAATTCACCGTAGCGGTCTTTCAGAGCGCCTTTAGGCGCGGGAAAAATTTTTGGTCCATCGACCTTGGTGATGGAATCTAGGTCTGGCTGGCCATTGAGTTTCAGGAAGTAATCCCAAGACCAAATGGATAGGTCCCAAATCTCGGCGTTGAAGAAATCTGCCGGAACGATTCCGCGGTTGAACACGTTTGGAGCTCCGGCTCGATCGGCTTCGTAGTTCGTTACCACCGGGAAGTCGGTGAAAACGATTTCGGCTCCGGCGGCTTTTAGGACATCGATGAAGTTGTTCCAGAGTTTTAGCATGGATGCTCGCGGTTCGATTTTCTGACCGGTTACCGAACCCATTCCGGTTCCAGTTCCCTGCTCCGGGTCTAAACCGAGAAACATTTTTGGCGCAGCCAGTTTTACTCCGGCAAGTGGCTTTGAGGTTTTCGAAACTTCAAGAGTTTTTTGGTGAAGCGCTGCGAAACTCTCCGAATGAATTGCCGAAATT
>CAIJWY010000036.1 GCA_903824455.1 uncultured Micrococcales bacterium | reverse complement strand
GGCACCGCTGACCGGGTTACCGGAGAACAGCGAGTTCAACCGCTCGAAAAACTGGGCGCTGTTTTTGCCGCTCAGGTAGTCGTTGGCCGAAGACTCCAGCCCGGTTGCTCCCTGGTAGTAGCTGTAGAAACCGGTAATCGACGAGTAGATGCTGTTCGAGTATTTTCGGTTGAAGTGAAAGGCGTCGGAAGCCGGTGTCGATTCTGCAATCGGTTGAGAATCAACCAAGATTGCCCCTCGTTTGGTTTGGTAACCGTCGTAGATTGCTCGCACGTTTCTCGGATCACTAGCTAAGGAATCGGCAGATAAAACCTGAAGGTTGGTGGACGCCATAAACAAAGCCCCGAACATGGCGGTCACCACGAGGCTTACCCGTCTCAGTTCGCGATTCATGTCGCATCCTTTCGGACGGTGTCTGAAATACGCAGCAGCAGTGCGATGATGACCCAGTTAGCAACCAGCGAAGATCCTCCGGCAGCCAGGAAAGGCGTGGTTAGGCCGGTGAGTGGAACAAGCCTGGTAACCCCACCGATAACGATGAAACACTGTAAAGCGAAAACAAACGATAGTCCGGTTGCCAAGAGTTTGCTGAACTCATCGTTGTGGTTGAAACCAATTCGAAGACCTCTGGCTACCAGCAGAATGTAGAGCGTGAAAACGGCAAAGATGCCAACCAACCCGAGCTCTTCGCCGAGGGACGCGATTATGAAGTCGCTTTCGGCGAGCGGAACCAGCTGCGGCACTCCGCCGCCCAGACCGGTACCGAGTAGCCCTCCGTGCGCGAAGCCAAACAGACCTTGCACCAATTGGTAGCTGCCACCAACGGCGTCGTAGTTACCCTGGTCAAACGGGTTGATCCAAGCGTCAAACCTTTTGATCACGTAGTCGATGGTTCGCGAAGCTACCAGAGCGCCCGAGATGAACATTCCCAAACCGACCACCGTATAAATGGCACGTCCGGTTGCGGTGTAAATCATCACTAGGAATAAACCGAAGAACAACAGCGAAGTGCCGAGGTCGTGTTGAACCACCAGTACCAAAAGGCTGATAATCCACAGAGCCAAAATTGGCCCAAGTTCGCGAGCTTTCGGTATTTGAATTCCCAGAACCGTGCGCCCGGTCATGGCCAGTGAATCTTTTCGCTGCACCAGGTAACCCGCGAAAAATATGGTGAGTGCTATTTTGGCGAGCTCGCCCGGCTGGAAGGTAAGACCGGCAATGGAAAGCCAGAGACTCGCGCCATTTATGGTTTTGCCAATGAACGGGAGCATTGGAGCCAGCAGCAAACCAAGACCGACTACGCCGCTTAGAAATACGTAGCGTCGCAACAAAAGATGGCTCGGCACGTAGATGATCACCGCGGCGGCCAGAGCCATCGCCACCAACGACCAAAGCACCTGCTTTTCGGCGAATAGTTCGGTCTGCTTGTTAGCGATGGCAGCGATGTCGAGCCGATAGATTTCGGCAATACCTAAACCGTTGAGAGTTAGGGCGATCGGCAGAATTAGCGGATCGGCGTTTTGAGCTCGCAGACGCATCACCAGGTGAATCAGTAACCCGGCAACTGCCAGAGGAGCCCAGTAGTACCAGAATGAATCGGTCACTTTCTGCAAAGTGCTCAACTGCACCTGAATTAGTTCTAGGGCATTCAAACCAATCGCAAAAAGTAAGAGTGTCAGCTCCGCATTGCGGTTTCGTGGAACGACCCTCACAATTTTCGAGATGCGTTCGGTAACCAAATTATTCAACCGGCACCGACGCTTTCAGGCGGTCGATGATTCGGTAGGCGTCGGCAATGTCGGTGGCATAAATTGTCTTGGCAACCAGTTGCTGTTGATAGGCGGGAAGCGACATAAGGCTAAGGTCGGTGGTTTTATAAACTTCCGAGAACTTGAATCCGAGCAACTCTTCTCGGATGCCCTTGTAGATGGATACCTGCCCACCAGACTCCGCAACGTAGAACTTGGTTTGGGTGTAGCTGTAACCAAACCAGGCCGCCACAACCACTAGCCCGGCGATACTCAAAATCAGGGCGATTTGACGCAACTTTCGAAACTGCACACTTCGCTCGGTTTCATTGATGATGCGGTTGAAGTCTTCACCGGATTCGGACACGAATTGGCGATCCTGGCTGTCTTTGCTCTTGGATTTGGTTTTCACGTCGTTCACGACCACGTCTGATACCGCCGAGCCAACAAACTTAGCGGTTCGTTCGATAACACTGCTGAGTTCCGCAGGAACGGTGTCGACTACCACCACGGTGACGTTGTCGGGGGCTCCGGCCTCGAGAGCCTCACCAATCAAAACATCGACAACTTCTTCCGGAGTCTGTTCGCTCGAAAGATTCATGTGGATTATGGCATCGGAAACGTAACCGTTTAGGCCGTCGGAGCACATCATCCAGCGGTCGCCCGGCTTGGTGACCAAAACATTGAAGTCGAGCTGAGGTGGCTCGTTGCTGTCACCGATTACTCGCAGCAATACGTTGCGCCTCGGGTGAACCAATGCTTCGTCTTCGGTGATTCGACCCATCTCAACCAGTCGCTGAACAAAGGTATGGTCGGTGGTTACCTGCTTCGTTTCGCCATCGCGGCAGAGATAGATTCGCGAGTCGCCGATGTGTGCCAAGACCGCTTTATCTTCCACGAATACAACCCCGGAGAAGGTTGTTCCCATTCCGCTCAGGTATTCGTGATTGGCCACGGTTTCGGTCAGTAGTTGGTTGGTTTCCAAAATTCGCGCCAGCACCGAAGCCCCGGCGTCGTCGGCGGTGGCATATTCGGCATCCATTTGAGCCATGCGTTGCGCGGTTATTGCCGAAGCGATATCGCCACCCGCGTGCCCGCCCATGCCGTCGGCCACAAAAAACATTCGGTAACCGGCGTAACCAGAGTCTTGATTCGATGATCGAACTTTGCCGATGTTGGATTCGGCCGCACTGATCAGCGCGATGCTCATTAGGCCCTCAACTCGAAGACCGTTTTACCGACCTTCACCGGAGTGTTTAGTTTCACCACAGCCGGAATACCAACTCGAACGTCGGCTAAGAAGGTTCCGTTAGTTGAGTTCAAATCCTGGATTAACCACTCATCGTTGATTAGCACCAACTTGGCATGCTGGGTCGACGCGTATTCGTCGGTGATGATTAGCTGGCTATTAACGGCTCGACCGATGTGAAGTTCTCGACCGGTTAGAGCAATCTCCCTGCCTAGGTTTTCACCTTCGGTAATCACCAGCTTGGTTGCGGTGCGGCTGCTTGGTTCGTTTGACTCCTGAAGCACTCGAACCTGACCGGTCGGCGGGTTTGGCACCGAAGCCTGGGAAACCACCTGGGAAGCCGAGCCTCTGGCGGCTTTGGAAGCCACCCGCTGGCCAAAAAGGTCGGCGCGAATCACCGAGATGATACTGAACACAAAAATCCAGAGCACGGCGACCAGGCCGATGCGAAGTAGGAATAGTGCTAATTCACTCAACCGGCCACCGCCTTAGCCACCAGTTTGAAAGTGAATGACTTATTGCCGGCTTTGATTATCGAATCCACCGGGAGTGCTTGTTCGCGAACCTTAACTCCCTCGACAAAAGTGCCATTGGTTGAGCCAAGGTCGCGGATTCCGGCCTTGGAGCCGTCCCAGATAATTTCAAAGTGCTTGCGACTTAGACCGTTGTCGTGAATTTGCACGTCGGCGCTTGGATCGCGCCCAACCGAGGTTCGAGCCTTTTGGATTTCAAAAACCAAACCGTCGGTGAGAACCTCAAGCCGCGGAGACCATTCAACATCGGCCGCGGCCACATTGGGGCTTGATGCTTTTACGTAAACCTGGCCGATTCCCAAACTTGATGATTCGCCAACCGAAATGGTTAGCGGCCCGGCAAACTGATAGCCCTGCTTGTTGGCGTGGGCCTGAGCCTGATTGCGAAGTTCCTGATTGAGCCGCTCGGATATTAGTTTCATGCGGCCATAGTCGGCTGCCGAAAGGGTCACTTCAAATTTGTTTGGAACCAGGATGCGGTCGCGACTCACGATGGATGCGTTGCCGTCCATTTCGGAACGGATCGCCGAGCCAATCTCGATAGGTTGAAGCTCAGACTTAAAGGTTTTACTGAACGCGCCGGTTACAACCCGTTCAATACCCTTCTCAAGTTTGTCTAGAAAGCCCAATGCTCTACCAATCCTTATTGAGCCTTAAGTTTAACCGCCACACTCGACACAATGGGCTTTCTGTGAGTTATCTGTGTGGAGTCTAGGAGCAACCTGAGTTTCGTTTCTTTTACAAATTGGCTTTCCTAGTGTGGTTCTTGTCACCCACGAAAGGACACGACATGGATAAGAAGAAATTCGCTAAGACATCGCTAATTGCGGTTTCAGCACTTGCTCTAACCGGCCTAGCATTCGCTACCCCGTCACTTGCAGCACCTCACAAAGCAGACAGCGTTTCCGTTGCAGCACACGCTAAGGGTCATGGTCACGATAAGGGATCTGAACACGGCAAGAACAAGGGCACCAAAGTTGCTCCGGTGGCTCAGAACATCACCGTAACCGTTCCAGATGACGGTGGCACCTACAAGCTAGTGATCACCGAATTAGCCCCAGTTGCTGTTTCGGGTACACCAGCTCCAACCCCACCGGCAGGTAAGCCTCCTCGTGAGCACACCCGTGTGGTTGCAGTTACCGGCACCGGTAGCGTAACCGTTTCAGTTCCAGGGTTGCACCCAGGCAGTTACACCGTTGACTTGGTAAAGGTTTCCTCGAGCCAAGACCTAACCGTGGCAGCCCCGGTTGTTTCTACCACCGCAGCAAAGAAGTAACAAAAATCATCTCCTCCTAGATCTCCTTGATGGCAGAGTGCCTCCCCGATTAACTCGGGGAGGCACTCTGTTTTTAAGTAGTTGTTTAGCCAACCTGAGTAATGGCTTTGCCGCGGGTGTGATCAGGCTGGCAAGCAAGGTTTTCAGGCTTTTCCGCGCAGTCATCACAGAGCAGGATTAGGTCTTTGCAGGAAAGACCTGCGCAGTTACGGAATCTGGAGGTTGCTCCGCCGCACTTTTCACATTCGCCGATGGTTTTCGCTTTATCGGTGAAGTTGATGTTCATACGGTCGTCGAAAACGTAGAGCGAACCCTCCCAGAGGCTTTCGTCGCCTTGAGATTCTCCGTAGCGAACGATTCCACCCTCGATTTGGTAGACCTCTTTGAATCCGCGTTTGATCATGATTGCCGAAAGCACTTCACAGCGGATACCGCCGGTGCAGTAGGTGACTATCGGCTTGTCTTTGATGTCGTCGTATTTACCGCTCTCAAGGTCTTGGATGAATCCGTGAGTGGTGTCGACATCGGGAACTATGGCGTTCTTGAACTTGCCAATCTTCGCTTCCCAAGAATTGCGACCGTCGAAAAACAAAACCTCATCGCCGCGTTCGGCAACCAGCTGGTCGACTTCGCGAGGCTTCAGGTGTTTACCGCCACCGACCACGCCTTTCGCGTTGACCACCAATTCGTCTGGCACACCAAAAGCCACCAGCTCATCGCGAACTCGCACGCGAAGGCGAGGGAAATCTTCGCCAGTGCCATCAGACCACTTGAAATCGATTTTGCGGAAACCAGCAAATTCCTTGGTTTGTCGAACGTATTTCTTGAGAGCCGACATGTCGCCCCCGAGTGTTCCGTTGATGCCGTGCTTGGAAATCAGGATTCGTCCCTTTAGGCCAAGCGACTCACATAGAGTCTTTTGCCAAAGCTTAACGGCCTCCGGATCGCTGATTGGAGCGAATCCGTAGTAGAGAATTATCTTCTGTAGTTCCACGATAAGAATTGTAGCCTTGAAGAATGAGTATCAAACCCGGCCTTGACCTTGCCAACTTCGACAAAAACGTAAAACCACAGGACGACCTGTATTTACACACCAACGGAAAGTGGATTCGGGAGACCGAAATCCCAGCCGATCAAGCGATTCACGGATCTTTCCACGAACTTCGTGACGCCGCTGAAGAAGCGGTTCGAGACATCCTGCTAGAGGCTTCGGCAAACCCCCAGCCAGGCGTGAGCCAGCAGATTGGCGATCTTTACAATTCGTTCCTCAAGGAGGAACTGGCCGACGAACTTGGCGTGGCTCCGATTGCTGCCGACCTTCAGCGAATTCGCGATGCCGAGCACATTGAGGAGCTGGTTAGTCTGATGGGCGAACTTTCGCGCCAGGGCATCAGCGGCTTTTTTGGTCTTTACATTGATAACGATCCAGGCAACCCGGAGCGCTACCTTCCGCACCTGGCTCAGGGCGGTCTAGGTTTGCCCGACGAAGCCTATTACCGTGAAGAAAAGCACCAGGAAATTCGCGACGCCTATGCGCCTTATGTTGCTCAAATGTTTGAGCACGCTGGTTTCAACACCTCGGCGGCAGCCGAAGCAGCAGGCAAGATTCTTGCGTTCGAAACAGCGCTCGCGGCCACCCACTGGAACGTGGTTGATTCTCGCGATGCCGAGAAAACCTACAACCTCTTCTCATTGCAGGCGCTACAGGACCTCACCCCTGGGCTCGACTGGAATCAATGGACCTACGGCTGCGAAATAAGGCCTGAGGCGCTGAACGAAGTCGTTTTGATGATGCCTAGCTTCTTTGAGTCGCTTCCGAAACTGTTCAACAACGAGAACCTTGAATCGGTGAAACTCTGGATGCAGTGGGAGATCATCAACTCGATGGCGCCTTATCTTTCTCACAACTTTGTGAACACCCGCTTCGAGTTTTACGGTCGCAAACTAACCGGGCAGCCGGAGATGCGAGCCCGTTGGAAGCGCGCCGTTGGTTTGGTTGAGGGTTCGCTGGGCGAGGCCGTTGGCGAAATCTATGTTGCCAAGCACTTCCCACCGGCAGCCAAAGAGCAGATGGATGAATTGGTTTCGTGGTTAGTTGAGGCTTACCGCGCGAGCATCAAGGAACTAACTTGGATGACCGACGCCACCAAGAAGAAGGCGTTGGTGAAACT
>CAIJWY010000035.1 GCA_903824455.1 uncultured Micrococcales bacterium | reverse complement strand
TCCGCCAGCGGCCGCAAGTTGGTGCAATTGAGTGCCATTTCGGCCGGCGTAAAGGAAGTTCGCGAAGTTATTGAACGTGCCAAAACCGATGGTGAGCTTTACAACATCGAGACTGTTCTGTTTCTTGACGAGATTCATAGGTTTTCTAAGGCTCAGCAAGATTCGCTGTTGCCTGCAGTCGAAGCCGGCTGGGTCACTTTGGTTGCTGCAACCACCGAGAACCCCTCCTTTTCGGTCATTTCTCCGCTGATTTCCAGATCTCTGGTCGTTCAACTCAAAGCGCTAAGCGATGAGGATCTCACACAGGTTGTGAAACGGGCCCTGGCAGATGAATTGGGGTTTGCCGGATTGGTTTCGATAGATTCAGCGGCCGAGGCTGAATTAGTTCGTCTGGCACAGGGTGATGCCAGAAGAGCTCTTACCTTCCTTGAGGCTTTGGCTTTTGCCGCTTGGGAGCGAGAGTTGCGTGCTGAGCAGGCTGTAATCAACTTGGACGACTTTCCTACGGCACTTACTGATACTCCGGTTCGCTATGACCGCGATGGTGATAGCCATTACGACATCATCAGCGCATTCATAAAGTCGGTTAGAGGTTCCGATGTAGACGCGTCGGTTTATTGGCTAGCCAGAATGATTCAAGGGGGGGAAGACCCGAGGTTTATAGCCAGGCGACTGATGATTTTGGCCGCCGAAGACATTGGCCTAGCAGATCCTCAAGCCCTTGTGATAGCTACTGCAGCCGCGCAATCGGTGGCATTGATCGGCATGCCAGAAGGTCGGATAGCCCTGTCTGAGGTAACAATCTATCTAGCGCTGGCGCCTAAGAGCAACTCCGCCTACAACGCGATCAACCGAGCTATGGAAGATGTTGCTGCGGGAATGGTGGTGGAAGTGCCACCAGCGCTGCGATCATCAAATTACGCGGGAGCAGCTAGCTACGGCAATGGCAAAGGTTACAAGTACCCGCACGACGAGCCTGGCGCCATAGTAAATCAGACCTATGTTGATGCGGCAATCGCCAGTCGAAACTATTACCAACCCAAAAACTTTGGAGTTGAAAGCGATAAAGCATCGCTCTGGGAGAGACTCAGAAAGATTATTCGTAGCAAATAGCGTAATTTCTTGCTAATCTTGAGAAGTTGCCATTTTCCTCAATCTCTCTGGCTGCGAGTCGAGGAAAATGATGTTCATTAGCCGAACATTTTTGGGCAGTACTAACTGTTAACGAATCTTCCGAAAGGATCACGTGTCTAAGACTTCACGTACCCGCAGCAAAACCCGCCTATCGCGCGCGCTAGGCCTAGCCCTTACCCCTAAAGCAGCCAAGTACCTTGAGAAGCGTCCATACGCTCCAGGACAGCACGGCCGCACCAAACGCAAGACTGACAGCGACTTCGCCGTTCGTCTTCGCGAGAAACAGCGTCTACGCGCTCAGTACGGTATTCGCGAAGCCCAGCTTCGTAACACCTTCGTTGAAGCCAAGCGCACCGAAGGTCTAACCGGTGAAAACCTGGTTGAGCTACTAGAGATGCGTCTTGACGCGCTAGTTCTTCGCGCCGGCTTCGCACGAACCATTTCCCAATCGCGTCAGATGGTTGTTCACCGCCACATCCTTGTGAACGGTGCGCGAGTAGACCGTCCTAGCTTCCGCGTGAAGCCAGGCCAGACCATTCACGTTCACGAGAAGAGCGAACGTACCGAGCCTTTCCAGGTTGCAGCCGCCGGAGGTCACGTCGATGTTCTTCCGCCAGTGCCTGGGTATCTCGATGTTCAGCTTGACAAGCTTCACGCAACTCTTACTCGCCGCCCAAAGCGCGCTGAAGTTCCAGTAACTTGTGAAGTACAGCTCGTGGTGGAGTACTACGCAGCTCGCTAGCAACCAAACGTTAGGAACCCGATGAGTGGTGGCGAAATCGCAGCACTAATTGCTGCAGGTGCACTGGCATTGTTCGTTCTCTTCTTGGCGATTCCACTTGTTAAATTGGGCAGATTGCTCGATGAAACCACTGTGACCGTTAAGGAAATAAACGACAGTCTTCCGCCGCTACTCTCGGGTCTTAGCGAAACCGTTGATCAAACCAATAAGCAATTGGCCAAGATCGACGTGATCACCGACAACGTTGCCGACATCAGCAACAACTTCCAATCGTTAATAGCCGTCTTCTCGGCTTCGGTCGGTTCGCCATTGTTGAAACTTGCTGGTTACCTCAAGGGTTTCACCAGTTTTCTAGGTAAAAAGAAGTAGGTTTAGGTATGAAAAGATTCTTCTGGCTAGCAACTGGTATCACCGTTGGGTTGATCGCAGCAAAGGAAATTGAAAAAAATCCCAGAGCAAAGGCAGCCTACGACGAGGCAACTGAGAAGCTCAAGAACCTCATTAGCGCTTTCACCGAAGGCTATGACGAGGAGATCAAGGCCTCAAAGCCCGCAGCGAAACCTGCCGCAAAGCGACCGACTCAACCCAAGACTGCCAAGTAAAGCATGAAAACCGCTGAAATCAGGCGGCGTTGGCTCGATTTTTTCGCAAGCAAAGAGCACACCGTAGTTCCTTCCGCGTCGCTGATTAGCGAAGACCCGTCGCTTCTATTCACTGTTGCCGGAATGGTGCCTTTTATCCCTTACATGTCCGGCCTTGTGCCGTCTCCTTATCTACGCGCGACCAGCGTGCAGAAATGCATCCGAACCCTAGACATCGAAGAGGTTGGCAAAACCACCCGTCACGGCACGTTCTTCCAGATGAATGGAAACTTCTCGTTCGGTGACTACTTCAAACGAGAAGCAATTGGTTTCGCCTGGGAGTTCCTCACCGGCTCGCTCGACTCCGGTTGTCTAGCTTTGGCTCCCGAGAAGCTTTGGGTAACCGTTTACAAAGATGACGACGAAGCCATCGAGCTTTGGCGCGAAATTTCCGATGTGCCGATGGAACGCATCCAGCGTCTTGGCATGAAGGATAATTTTTGGTCTACGGGTCAACCCGGCCCTTCAGGGCCTTGCAGCGAAATTTACTATGACCGAGGACCGGCATACGGCATCGAGGGCGGCCCGGCTGCCGACGATACCCGCTATATCGAAATCTGGAATCTTGTGTTCATGCAGTACGAACGCGGTAAAGGAATCGGCAAGGACGATTTTGAGATCCTCGGCGAACTGCCTAAGAAGAACATCGACACCGGTATGGGTTTGGAGCGAGTTGCTTTCCTAATGCAGGGTGTCGAGAATCTCTACGAGATTGACGAGGTTCGCCCGGTGCTCGACTTGGCCGCTCAAATCTCTGGAAAAAGTTACGGCTCAAACAACGACGACGACGTGCGGTTGCGCGTAGTAGCAGATCACATCCGTAGTGCCCTGATGCTAATCGGCGATGGCGTTACCCCGGGCAACGACGGCCGCGGTTATGTTTTGCGCCGGCTCCTTCGCCGCTCCATTCGCGCGATGAGACTTATGGGCGTTTCAACGCCGGTAATTGCAGAGCTCTTTACGGCCTCCATGAACGCGATGAAAGAGTCTTACCCGGAACTTCAATCCGACTATAAGAGAATTTCCACGACCGCGGTTGCGGAAGAGGAAGCTTTCTTGCGCACTCTCACCAGTGGGTCTTTGGTGCTCGACCAGGCGATCGTCGACGTAAAAACTGCCAAGGGCACCAGTCTTCATGGTGATACCGCCTTCCTATTGCACGACACCTACGGCTTCCCAATTGATTTGACTATGGAAATTGCCGAAGAGGCTGGCATAACCGTTGATCGTGATGGTTTCACCAGCCTGATGCTGGAGCAGCGTGACCGAGCCAAAGCTGACGCTCGAGAAAAGAAGTTGGGCGGAACCGACCTTTCGGTCTATTCAGATTTCCGAGCTAAGGGCGTTACCAAATTCACCGGCTATGACGAGCTCGTTACCGACGGCAGGGTTCTGGGTCTGATTCTCGACGGCTCTGCCGTGCGTGAACTGAACACCGGCGTCGTTGGCGAGATTATTCTTGATGCAACCAGTCTCTACGCCGAATCTGGAGGACAAGCTGCCGATTCTGGTCTCATAACCGGCGACGGCTTCGAACTCGAAGTACTTGACGTGCAGAAGCCGATCAAGGGCCTGGTTTCTCACAAGGTAATCGTTCGCTCCGGAACTGTTGGGCTGGATGCAGAAGCAACCAGTCGCGTCGATGAAGAATGGCGTTTGGGGGCCTGTCAGGCTCACTCTGGAACTCACGTTCTGCACGCGGCACTTCGACAGGTTTTAGACCCGTCGGCACTTCAATCCGGTTCATATAACAAACCCGGTTACCTACGACTCGACTTCGCTTGGAATCAAGCGCTTTCATCTGACACCAAGAGCGAACTCGAAGAGGTGAGCAACTT
>CAIJWY010000034.1 GCA_903824455.1 uncultured Micrococcales bacterium | reverse complement strand
TGGTAGATCCGTGGATGGCTATCGAGTTTGGTTTTTGGCTCTCCGTTTTGGCTACTTTTGGGCTGGTTATGCTAACTCCTCGACTGGTCGAGAAATTTGAACAAAACATGCCTAAATGGTTGGCTGTTGGTTTGGCGGCAACTATCTCAGCTCAAATATGGTGTCTGCCGATTCTCATTTACCTGCAGGGCGGGTTTACCACTCATTCGGTTTTGGCGAATCTGCTGGTTGAGCCCATGGTTCCGATGATTACGGTATTGGGCTTACTTGGCTTTTTGGCTGGTCCGATCTTCCCCTGGCTAGGAGAGGTCTTAGTTGGAGTTGCCGCTCTTCCGGCTGGCTGGATTGTTTCTGTGGCGAACTCGTTGGCGAACTCGCCAATTGGTCTACTACCGATAGGTTCAGATGTTTTAGGGCTTTCCCTGAGCGCAACCTTTGTGATCAGCGTGAGTATTGCCATTGTTAAACGGAAATTCGGTTACACAGCCCTCTCTTTGGCCATACTTTGCATTTGGCTAGGCTCACTTGGCAATTCTGCAATTCGTCAGGTGGAGTTTGCCAATGGAAATTGGCAGGTCTTGGCCTGTGACGTTGGGCAGGGTGATGCACTGGTAATCAGGTCGAAAAATGCCTATGCGTTGGTAGATGCGGGGAAGGACCCTGAACTAATAGATTCTTGCCTCGATGAAATTCACGTGGAGACTATCGACCTTCTGGTGCTAACTCACTTTGACCATGACCATGTTGGCGGTTTATCGGGAGCCCTTCTAGGTCGTCGAGTTTCCAGAGCATTGATTTCTCCATTTCCAGACGAGCGACCAGTGGCCTCCGAAATCACCGAACAAATCGGTTCTACGGGAGCCGAAGTTACCTCCGTAGCAAAGGGCGTCACCGGATCGCTCGGGGAGTTCACCTGGGAGATTATCAGTTCGTTAGGCATTGCTGGAAGCTCGGCCAATGAAGCCTCACTTGGCATGAAGTTTGAGTCAAAAGACTTGATAATTTACACACTCGCAGATCTAAATGAAGTAGCTCAAGAGAAAATGCAGTCGGAGATTTTTGATTCTTCAAAACCAACGGTTGTGAAAGTTTCTCACCATGGGTCTGCCGATCAGAGTGCCGAGCTTTATCGTCGAATCGGAGCCGACGTTGCTCTTATTTCGGTTGGTAAGAAAAATTCTTACGGGCATCCAACGTCGCGAGCTCTAAAGATTCTCGGTGACGCAAAAACACAAGTGTTTAGAACCGACTTGAGTGGATCTATTGCCATGGGTGTTTCCAACGGTGTAATCGAAGTTAAGTCGGCGGGGGCTAGGTAGGCTTATTCGGTGAGTAAGGCAAAGTTCGTTGATTGGCGCAAGGTTAAGCCGTCGCCGCTAATCCTTATTTTTGGCTCGGAAGAATATCTCTACTCTTCAACAATTCGCCGACTAAAAGATGATGTTCGAGCAAGTGATACCAATGTCGAAATCTACGAAATCGAAGCGTCCGATTACGTTGCCGGCGAGCTACTCAACATGATCAGTCCGTCGCTGTTCTCGGAGCCAAAGTTAGTAGTTATCGCCGGGGTTGAGCGCGCCACCGATGCTCTAATCGAAGATGGCAAAGCAATCGATGTAGCCGACCTAACCGATGTCACTCTGGTCTTTCAGCACGCTGGAACCAGCACCAGAGGAAAAGCCCTTTTAGACGCGATAAGGGGCAACGAGAACGCCGTGGAAGTTGCCTGCGCCAAACTAACCAAAGACAATGAAAAGTCCGCGTTCGTGCAAAGCCACTTCACCGAGTTGAATCGTAAATTCAGCCAATCGGCGGTCAAGGCATTGGTTGATGCCTTCGGCAACAACCTTCTAGAGTTAGCAGCTGCCTGCGATCAGTTAATTGCAGACAGCGCAGACCAGATTGATGAAGAGTTGGTCAATCGATATTTCAGTGGTCGAGTTGAAGCCGACGCCTACAAGATTCTGAACGCAGCACTTGACGGCAAGACCGGCGACGCCTTGTTATTGCTACGCCATGCTCTTCAAACCGGTCAGGACCTCATTTACATGCTCGGTGCCTTTGCTAGAAAAATTAGGGAAATGTGCCAAATCGCTGGTGACCCCAGAGCTACCGCGGCATCACTGGGTATGCATCCGTTTGCCTTTAGCCAGGCTAAAAAGGTTTCATCGAGTTGGAGTGATGAGGGGTTAGCTAAAGCCCTCCAGGCAATCGCCGACGCCGACGCTGCCGCCAAGGGCTCGGAACGCCAACCCGAATACCGCATGGAACAGCTGGTTATGCTGATTTCGAATCGAGGGCGTGAATGAAACGGTCTTCAACTTTTTGGGTTCTAGGAGCAATCTTTTTAACAGCTCTGGTGCTTCGCCCTCCCGTGGCTCAAATTGGGCCAATCTTGGAGGTTATTCAAAAGGCTTTAGGTCTCGATAGTTCTCAGGCGGCTATCCTCGCCGCGATTCCCGTTCTCTGCTTTGGTTTCGGCGCCTTTGCTTCTCCGGCTCTGGTAAGAAGATTTGGTGTGAACCGAACCATGGTTTACCTATTGGCCGTGCTGGTTCTAACAATTGCGATAAGGCCTTATGCGGGATTCCTCGGTTTGGTGATCGGCACTACCTTGGCCGGGCTAGCGATGGCCGTAGCTAACGTGTTGCTCCCAAGCGTGGTTCGCGCTAGATTCCCCAAACACGTTGTGGTTCTCACCAGCGCCTACACCACTCTGTTAGCAGTTAGCGCGTCGTTTGCGGCAGCGTTTAGCTATCCCAGCGCCCTGTGGCTGGGCTGGCAACTTTCACTAGCAATTTGGGCACTACCAACACTTTTGGCACTGCTACTTTCGTTTTCACTGCTAAGCGGCGATCAGTCGGTAAGCGAAAGTGAGAACCAGGATCCTCGCGGCGACACCAAGCTAATCCTGCGTTCACCAATGGCCTGGGCGATTATGGCTCTCTTTGGTATTCAATCACTCGGATTTTATGCCCTGCTGGCTTGGCTACCTTCGCTTGCCATTGATAGTGGAGTGAATCCAAGTGACGCGGGCGCTCTGCTTTCACTCATGACGGTTGTTGGCGTTCCGCTCGGGCTGATTCTTTCCTCAAATTTCGGACGTTTTAAATCCTTGTCATTGGTAGGAACGCTTATTTCACTCGTTACTCTCACCGGAATGTGCCTGTTGTTACTTCAACTATGGGTGCCCGCGGCTATCGTAATCGGAATCGGGCAGGCTTCTAGTTTTCCACTATCGCTGAGTTTGATTTCAACGCGAGCCGCTAACCAGAGGCTCACCACCATGCTGTCTAGCGTGTCGCAGGGAATCGGATACCTGATTGCTGCCGCCGGAACCTTCTTATTCGGCTGGGTAGCCACAGTTACCGGCAACTGGGAAGTTAGCGTTCTAGGTTTGATTGTCCTCACTATGGTGCAAGCAGGGGCTGCCTGGTTTGCTGGAAAACCAAAACTCATTAAATAAGTAAACCCGCCGATTCAATCGACGGGAAAACTTACGTTTGGTCTAGAGAGAAGCAACCTTCTTGGCGATAGCCGACTTGCGGTTTGCAGCCTGGTTCTTGTGAAGGACACCCTTCGATACAGCCTTATCGATCTTGCGACCAGCTACACGTAGAGCGGTTTCTGCTGCTGCTTTGTCTCCAGCGGTGGTTGCTTCACGAACAGCGCGAATTGCGGTCTTTACTTCGCTCTTCACTGCCTTGTTGCGTTCGGTAGCCTTGGCGTTGGTGCCAATACGCTTAATTTGCGACTTAATGTTTGCCATGTTTCACTTTCAAAAAAGTTCGATTTGGGTTTCGCTTCGGATGGAGACACTCACCCGTAACAAACATCAAGCCTAACAGGGGTTAGGGCGCAGGGGCAACCATTTGTGCGAGAATGTAGAGGTTGCCATCGCAATCATTCGCTACGTCCCAAGAGGTAAATTTTGTCGCCACGCGCTAAGAACAGGCTTGAGCCGGCAAAAACCAATCCCGATTTCATCCGAAATTTCTGCATAATCGCCCACATCGATCACGGTAAATCGACCTTGGCTGACCGCATGTTGCAACTTACCGGAATTGTCGATGACCGTTCGATGCGAGCGCAATACCTAGACCGCATGGACATCGAACGCGAACGAGGAATCACCATCAAGTCTCAAGCCGTGCGTATGCCCTGGGAGCTCGACGGGCAAACCTACGCGCTAAACATGATCGACACCCCTGGTCACGTTGACTTCACCTATGAGGTTTCCCGCTCGCTCGCCGCTTGTGAGGGTGCCATCCTGCTAGTCGACGCAGCCCAGGGAATTGAAGCACAAACTCTCGCCAACCTCTATCTGGCAATGGAGAATGACCTCGAAATCATTCCGGTTCTGAACAAAATCGACTTACCGGCCGCTCAGCCAGAGAAGTACGCGGAAGAACTGGCGAATCTAATAGGCGGCGACCCGAGTGATTGTCTTAGAGTTTCTGGCAAAACCGGTGTCGGCGTTGATGCCTTGCTCGACAAGATTGTCAGAACCGTTCCGCACCCGGTTGGCGACCCAAACGCTCCTGCTCGCGCGATGATTTTTGACTCGGTCTACGACTCATACCGAGGCGTGGTTACCTATGTGCGAATGATCGACGGGCACCTAGCACCGCGCGAACGCATCCAGATGATGTCTACCAGGGCGATTCACGAAGCTCTGGAAATCGGTGTTTCTTCTCCAGAACCCGAGGCAACCAAGGGTCTTGGCGTGGGTGAGGTTGGTTACCTGATCACGGGGGTTAAGGACGTTCGTCAATCGAAGGTCGGAGACACCGTAACCACGGCCGCCAAACC
>CAIJWY010000033.1 GCA_903824455.1 uncultured Micrococcales bacterium | reverse complement strand
TCTTCGCCGGCCTCGTTTCGAACCACTAGGTTTCCGCCGTCCTTCACCGAAACCTCATCGATCTCGGAGAACAGGTGATCCTGAGCATACCGCGCGAACACGTTGGAAAGCCCTGGCTCAACACCGATGCCAACCAGTGCCAAAAGGCCAGCTCGCTCCCACTGTTCGGCCAGCGCAAACTGCGAATCGCCGAGCTTGATGCCCGGCTTGTGGAACGGGTCGTCGGGGTGAGCTTCGGAAAGACTCATCGCCATGTCTAGATAGTGCACGTTGGCACTAAAAGCACCCGAGAACACGGTTGGCACAAACTTCGGCTCAACGGCGTTCAAAACGTGGGTGATTCCGTGCTCACGGCAAAGTTCGGTTACGTTGGCAGCATTGCCGGCGTCTACCTTGGCGGAAACAAACTTGGCCGCAACCTCGTCGCCGTGACGGGCGCGAATCCAGTCGATCACTTCGTCGGCTCTAGATTGGGTGTAGTCGGAGACCACGATTTGTTCATAGAAATTACGGGTGGCTGCGATTTTTGCGATGGCGTTTCCTACGCCTCCGGCTCCTATAAGAAGGATCCTCATTTTTGTACCTAACAATAGGTGTACTCCCTGGGACAAATCAGGAGCTGTTAGTTACAGCCTAGTCAGCGAACCGAGAGGTCGCTAGCAGGGTCGGTGACCCAGTTGATAACCCCGGCCCAATCTCCCCAGCCGTCACTCAGCGAGAAATGACGAGCGCCTGGAATGGTCACCACCGGAACTTCTAGAGGCGAATCAAAGAGGGCTTCGATGCCGTTCGGCTGCCACGGATCTTCACCGGATGCAATCAGAGTGGTGGCACCAGAGCGAGCCGCACTTCCGGCGGCAGCCTGGTCAACGATGAAGTCTGGGATGTCGATTAGCAGCGACTGGTCGGCCGGAGCCACCAACAAAACTCGATAAGACAAAGACGGCACCAAGCCATCGGCCACCAGTTTGAGCCAGGTCACCGCGCCAAGCGAGTGCCCAATCACCACAACCTCTTCGCCGGAGTTGCCTTCGGCTATCTGGCCCAACTCGTTTAGGGCAACCTCGGCCCAATCGGCAAAGCGTGGTTCATCGGGGTTGGGAAGTTGCGGATAGTGCACCTGGTGGCCAAGCTTTCGAAGTGCCACAGCGGTCTGCCGCTGCCAACTTCCCTCCAGCCGACGATTGGTCCAGCCGTGAAGTATCAAAACCTGTTTTGCCATATCTTCATTAAAGCGAAAACCCGCCCAGAATATGGGCGGGTTTCCTAATGTTACTGAGATTACTTAAGGGTTACCTTTGCGCCAGCAGCTTCTAGAGCAGCCTTTGCCTTTTCAGCGGTTTCCTTGTTTGCGCCCTCAAGAACGGTTGCAGGTGCGCCGTCAACAACAGCCTTGGCTTCGCCAAGACCTAGGTTGGTTAGTGCGCGAACTTCCTTGATAACTGCAATCTTCTGGTCGCCAGCAGCCTCTAGAACTACGTCGAACGAGTCCTTCTCTTCTGCGGCTTCAGCAGCGGCAGCAGGTGCTGCAGCAGCGGCTGCAACAGGTGCAGCAGCGGTTACTTCGAATACTTCTTCGAACTTCTTAACGAAGTCGCTTAGCTCGATTAGTGATAGCTCTTTGAACGCGTCAATTAGCTGGTCAGTGGTCAACTTGGCCATTTGTTTCTCCTATTTTTTGGTTTGTGTAAAGCGAGTGTTAGTTCGAAGCTTCTTGCTTCGCACGAAGTGCGTCGACTGCACGGGCAGCCTGAGCAAGTGGAGCCTGGAACATGTAAGCAGCCTGGTACATCGAAGCCTTGAACATTCCAGCGGCCTTAGCCAATAGAACTTCGCGGGTCTCGAGGTCAGCAAGCTTCTTAACCTCTGCAGCGTTTAGGGTGATTCCGTCTAGGACTCCACCCTTCACAACTAGTAGAGGGTTTGCCTTGGCAAAGTCACGAAAAGCCTTCGCAACGGAAACAACGTCTCCGGATACGAATGCGAGCGCGGTTGGTCCGGTTAGCTGACCGTCAAATGCGGTCACGCCAGCGTTTGCAGCTGCGATCTTGATTAGCGTGTTCTTTGCCACGGCGTAGGTTGCGTTCCCACTGACTGAACGACGTAGCTCTTTGAGCTGCGACACAGTGAGTCCGCGGTACTCGGTTAGCAGTACGGCACTCGAGCTAGTGAATTTCTCCGTTAGCTCGGCGACGGTAGCTTCCTTGTTCGCCATGGCACTCCTTGGTTTGTTTATGTCGGTAGCCCCAAACCCCAATAAAAAAGCTCCGAGCACAAGGGCACGGAGCAAAAATTCACATTAGTGAAAAGTTTCTTCATACACCTGCGTTGGAAGCCGCTTTATGCGGGCCTTCGTTGAATCCTCTTGCGAGTTTCCAAAACCGACGGTCTTTGGCTTCCTCAATTCTAAGCGACAACCAACACCAATAGCAACCGGCAAAAAGAGAAGCCCCCAACACCGAAGTGCCAGGGGCTTATCTAAGAACTACTTAGTCGCGAGCGCGTCCGCGGCCAGAAGAGAATCCTCCACGACCACCTGAGCCACCCGAACGACCATAACCGGAACGGTCACCGCCACCAGAACG
>CAIJWY010000032.1 GCA_903824455.1 uncultured Micrococcales bacterium | reverse complement strand
TTGATTCACGAAGAAGCAGACATCAACGTGGTTTCGGTGCAGAACCTGAACGATACTGCTGTGTTTACTTCATCTCACTTCGCCAAGCTAGGGCGCAACGCCAAGCTGAAGCATGTGGTTGTGTCCCTCGGAGGCAAGACCATACGTGTGGTGCCATCGGTTACGTTCTCGGGGCCAGGAGCCAACATTCAGATGCTTGGTGCGTACTTCGCAAACGGCGATCAGCATATTGAGCACCGACCGTTCGTAGATCACAATCAACCAAACTGTGTCTCTGATGTTGCCTACAAGGGCGCGCTGCAGGGCCAAAAGGCACACACGGTATGGGTCGGAGACGTTTTGATCCGAAAAGAAGCCGAAGGCACCAAAACCTATGAGCTTAATCGCAACCTCCTGCTAACCGACGGTGCGCGAGCCGACTCCGTGCCTAACTTGGAAATCGAAACCGGTCAGATCGAGGGTGCCGGCCACGCCAGCGCCAGCGGCCGTTTCGACGATGAGCAATTGTTTTACTTACAGGCTCGAGGGATTTCCGAACAAGACGCCAAACGTCTAGTTGTAAAGGGATTCCTAAACGACGTGATTAGCAAAATCGGTGTACCAGAACTGGAAGATTCACTCAACGCCGACATCGCATCAAAGCTAGAGGGAGTTAGTAAGTAGTGGCACATCTAATTTGTCCGGTGGACGACATTAAACCAGGCCGCGCTCTTCGAGTGAAGATTGAGGACCACGCGATTGCCATCGCCAAGGCGAAAGACGGCAAGGTATACGCAATTGATGACAAGTGCTCGCACGGTGAGATTTCGCTGAGCGAAGGCTTTGTCGACAATGACTCGATTGAGTGCTGGGCACATGGCGCAAAATTTTCACTAGCTACCGGCGAAGCACTTACCCTGCCAGCTTTTGAACCGGTTGCCGTCTACGAAGTTTTCGTAGAAGACGGCAACATCTACCTCGAATATGAACCAGCGTAAGGAAATAGCGTGTCAACTCTAGAAATAAAGAACCTGCATGTCAGCGTAACCACCGAAACCGGTCCCAAAGAAATTTTGTGTGGGGTCGATTTGATAATCAAGAGCGGTGAAACCCACGCGATTATGGGTCCGAACGGGTCTGGAAAGTCAACGCTTGCCTACTCAATAGCTGGGCACCCAAAGTACGAAGTTACCAAAGGTGAGATTCTCTTAGACGGAAAAGACGTGCTCGCCATGAGCCCGGACGAACGTGCTCGAGCAGGACTGTTTTTAGCCATGCAATATCCAGTAGAAATTCCGGGCATCTCAGTAGGTAACTTCCTACGAACAGCCAAAACCGCTGTAAGTGGAGAAGCACCAGCCCTACGTCCTTGGATCAAGGAAGTAAAGGAATCCATGGCCAACTTGCGCATGGACGCCGCATTCACGGAGCGTAACGTGAATGAGGGATTCTCCGGTGGAGAGAAGAAGCGCCACGAGATTCTGCAGATGGAACTCCTCAAGCCGCAGTTTGCCGTGCTCGATGAAACGGATTCTGGCCTCGATGTCGACGCTTTGAAAGTCGTATCCGAAGGAGTAAACCGTGCCAAAGCTGCTGGCAACATGGGAGTGTTGCTAATTACTCACTACACCCGAATTCTCAACTACATCAAGCCTGATTTCGTGCACGTTTTTGTTGCCGGAAAAGTTGCCGAGGAGGGTGGGCCAGAATTGGCTGACCGCCTCGAAGCTGAGGGCTACGATCGATACCTAAGCTAATGGCAAAAGAACTCACACCGGAACGTCACGACGAGGTACTCGAAGCCCTCAAAGACGTCATTGACCCAGAAATCGGTATCAACATAGTTGACCTCGGTTTGGTTTATGGTGCCGAAGAGTCTGAAGAAGATGGTTCACTGCTGATAAACATGACTTTGACATCGGCCGGTTGCCCGCTCACGGATGTTATCGAAGAGCAAACCGCGGCAGCCCTAGAGGGTGTTACCGAGGCCTTCCGCATCAACTGGATTTGGATGCCACCGTGGGGTCCAGAACTCATCACCGAAGACGGACGCGAGCAGATGCGTGCGATTGGATTTGCCATCTAGTAATGATTGCAGTCCATGATCTTGAAATAAGAATTGGCGCCAGACTACTTATGTCTGGCGTTAATTTTCGCGTGGACCGGGGCGACAAAATCGGTTTAGTGGGTCGCAACGGCGCCGGAAAAACGACGCTCACCAAGATCTTGGCGGGGGATAGCCCACCGTCATCGGGCACGATCGACCGCCAGGGCGAAATTGGTTACCTACCGCAAGATCCTCGTACCGGAGATCCTGAAGAACTGGCGCGAACCAGAATCCTTAACGCACGAGGTCTGGGCGACATTGCCGTGAAAATGACGGGCGCGGCCGAAGACATGGGTTCAATCGACCAGGCGATATACGAACGCGGGATGAAGTCATACTCTCGTCTGGAAGAAGAATTTCAAGCTGCCGGTGGTTACGCAGCCGAAGCCGAAGCCGCTGCCATTGCCAGTAACCTTGGAATCAAAGAATCAATCCTGAGCCAGCCGTTAAAGACTCTCTCTGGCGGTCAACGTCGTCGAATCGAATTGGCTCGGATTCTATTTTCAAATGCTCAAACCATGATCCTCGACGAGCCGACTAACCACCTTGATGCCGACTCGGTAATTTGGTTGCGCGATTTCCTGAAGAGTTACCCGGGTGGCCTGATTGTGATCAGCCACGATGTTGACCTTATCGGCGACACCGTAAATAGAGTTTTTTACCTAGACGCAATGCGCACGGTCATCGATGTCTACAACATGGGCTGGGCGAATTATCTGAAGCAGCGTGAAAGCGACGAAGAACGTCGTAAGCGTGAGCGAGCCAACGCCGAAAAGAAGGCGAGTTCTCTTCAACTTCAGGCAGCAAGGTTTGGGGCTAAAGCTTCCAAGGCAGCGGCTGCGCATCAGATGGTCGCACGAGCCGAGAAGTTGCTTTCTGGGCTCGAAGACGTTCGCGAAGTTGATCGAGTGGCAAAGATCCGATTCCCACAACCGGCAGCCTGTGGAAAGACTCCACTGTTCGCCGAGAATCTGAGTAAGTCTTATGGCTCGCTCGAAATTTTCACCGCGGTTGACCTGGCTATCGACAGGGGCTCGAAGGTGGTTGTGCTGGGACTAAACGGAGCAGGAAAAACCACACTTCTGCGTATTCTTGCTGGAATTGATAAATCGGATACTGGTGAAGTAATCCCTGGTCACGGACTAAAAATCGGTTACTACGCTCAGGAACATGAAACCCTAGACGTGAATCTCACCGTGCTGGAGAACATGCAACGATCGGCACCTCAGTTGAATGACACCGAATCCAGAAAGGTTCTGGGTTCGTTCCTCTTCACTGGCGACGATGTGAACAAAAAGGCGGGGGTACTTAGCGGTGGCGAGAAAACACGCTTGGCCTTAGCCACTATTGTGGTCTCCTCGGCAAACGTTCTGTTGCTCGACGAACCAACTAATAACCTGGACCCCGCTAGCCGCGAGGAGATTCTCGGAGCGCTGAATTCGTTTCTTGGCGCTGTTGTTCTGGTCTCTCACGACGAAGGTGCCGTTCGCGCTCTAAATGCAGATCGAGTGCTAATTCTTCCAGACGGAATCGAAGACCACTGGAACGAGAGCTACGCGGAGCTTATTTCGCTCTCGTAACCGAATCTTCGAGTTCTTCATCAAGTTTCGCCCGACTTTTCTTACCTGGTGTGCTCTTCGTTCCGCTCGCCAACTGGCGGTCACGCCTGATCCGCCAAATAAGAGCCAAAACAGCCATCACCGCGAATAGCATCCACTGCAGCGCATAACTTAGGTTGTTGCCTTCATCGATTGAAGGGGTTGGCATTGGTTTCACCCCGGTTGGAGCCTTCGAGGACTCGGAAACCAGGCGAAGGTAGCCACTTGGTATGGCATTGAGTTTCGTGATCTGATTGGCTAAATCGACATTTATCGAAGCAATCTGCCCAGTCGGCGCACCTCGATCAAACTTTGGTTCACTGGCGATTAGTCTTCCAACAATTTCCAAATCACCGGAGGGTGCCTTTGGTACGAAGTCTGGGCTATCTTGCCTAGATCCCGTGGGCAACCAACCCCGACTGATGAAAACGACTCTTCCATCGTGGGTTTGAAACGGAATGATTTGTTCAAATCCAGGTTGCCCATTATTTGGGCGATTTCGAACCAAGAGTGCAAAATCGCTTAGGTATTCGCCCCTAAGTGAAACGCTTCTCCAAGATGCTTCCGGAACAGCAAACCCTTGAGAGCCCAAAACTTGCGCTAACGACGTTGGTGGCTGGGAATAGTTCTCTTCAACCAGCTCAATCGACGCGAGTCGCGTTTCGCGCCTGGAAAATTGCCAGTTTGCTAAAAAGCCACAGGCAATTGAAAAAACCACGACCAGGGCAACCCAGTTGAGCCACTTTCTCACGGGGCGGGCTCACATCTCAAAAAGAATCCGCGAATGGTCAGATATGAGATGAAATATTCGATGTGGTCGTCACAAGAGCCCCAAGTTTTCTCTTTTCCAGCATGATGCAACTTGGGGTTACTCCAGAACACAAAAGTGCTCAGATTGTTCTCGCATCCGTTTCTGGAACATCTCATCATTTGTCGTTTTTGATATGAGCAGCAACATCAATGGCCAAGGGTTCGACGCGTATTGGCTGATGACTGTTTCTTGATTGCCCACCGGCATTGTTACCAATGACCACAGCAAAATAGGGGAGGAACACTGCTCCTAGGCCGAAGACCCACTGCCAGATTCCCGAAGTGAAGACCACCAGGATCACGCAAGCAAAACGAACAATCATTGAAATTGTGTAAATCAAAAAACGGCGAGCGCGCTCAACTTCTGGTGCCTGCCCTATGTTTGTGACTACGTTTGCTTTAGACATCTATTCCTCTGCTATCAAGGTTAACTCCTCTTCGAGCTAAAGCCTTAAAAGGCTAAACTCTATAAAAGACTTCACAATTCCGAAAGGCACGAATTGTCAACTGATAGAACAGTTCTGGTAACCGGCGGTAATCGCGGTATCGGGCGAGCAATTGCCGAAGAATTCATCTCACTTGGCTATCGAGTGGCCGTTACCGTTCGCAGCGGAGAAGGTCCTACTGGCTCGCTTTCAGTCAAAGCCGACGTGACCGACTCGGCGAGTATTGATTTGGCAATTGCCGAGGTTGAAGAAAAGTTGGGGCCGATCGAGATTCTCGTGGCTAACGCTGGAATCACCCGCGACACTCTTTTGATGCGAATGAGCGATGAAGAATTCGAGGATGTCATCAACACCAACTTGACTGGTGTCTTCCGAGTTCTCAAGAGGGCAACAAAAGGCATGATCAAGGCACGCTTCGGCCGCGTGATACTGATCGGTAGCGTGGTCGGCTTGCTAGGAAGCGCCGGTCAGGTGAACTACTCATCGGCTAAGTCTGCTCTAGTTGGAATGGCTCGTTCGGTTACTCGCGAGCTGGGAGCGCGTGGCATCACGGCCAACGTCGTGGCTCCTGGGTTCATCGATACCGACATGACTGCCGAACTTCCTGAAGAGCAGCAAGCAGAGTACAAAAAGCGCATTCCCGCCGGTCGCTTCGCATCTCCTTCAGAAGTTGCTAAAGCCGTCGCTTGGCTGGCCAGTGATGACGCGGCTTACATTTCCGGAGCCGTCATTCCGGTCGACGGCGGACTCGGAATGGGTCACTAGAGCCAAAGATTTCCAACTAATCGTGAGAAAATGTTTACAACTATAAAGAACGGAACCGAATGTCCTTACTAGAGGGTAAGAAGCTACTAATCACCGGCGTACTAACCGAAGCATCAATTGCTTTCACAGTGGCCAGGCTAGCTCAAGAACAGGGAGCTGAGATTGTTCTTTCTTCTTTTGGGCGCATGCTTCCGATTACCAAGAAGATCGCGGAGCGACTGCCCAAGCCTGCACCGGTTATCGAACTTGACGCCACCAACTCAGACGACCTGCTTGCACTAGAGGCTCGCGTTAGAGAGCACCTGCCGCATCTCGATGGAATTGTGCACGCTATCGCCTTTGCTCCTCAGAGCGCATTGGGTGGAAACTTCTTAGAAACCGAATGGGAAGACGTATCTACCGCAGTTCAGGTTTCGGCTTACTCTCTGAAATCAATCACAGTTGCTGCCAAGCCCCTGCTAACTCGAGGTTCATCCGTGGTCGGACTCACCTTCGACGCCACCGTTTCCTGGCCGGTATACGACTGGATGGGTGTGGCAAAGGCGGCTTTCGAGTCGGTAAGCCGATACCTTGCTCGTTATCTTGGGAAAGATGGAATCCGCGTAAACCTAATTTCAGCAGGTCCTTTGAGAACAACCGCTGCCAAGGGCATCCCTGGTTTTGCCACCATGGAAGAGCTATGGGAAAATCGCGCACCGCTCGGTTGGGACCTAACCGACACCGAGGCCGCCGCTCGAGGCATCATTGCGTTGCTATCGGATTGGTTCCCAGCAACCACCGGTGAACTGATTCACGTTGACGGTGGTTTGCACTCTACCGGTGCCTAATTCGTAACGTAGGTTTGCCTCGAGTGAAAATCTCGAGGCAAACTCTATTTAAGCTTTAGGTGGGGGATTACCAGACGCAGATCCGGTACGTCGATAACGACATCGGCCTTTTCTCTAACAATCGGCTTGGCGTTGAAGGCGAAAGATAGCCCCGCAACATCAAACATATCTAGATCATTGGCGCCGTCGCCAATCGCTGCAGCCCACTGCTCGCTCTCACCAAAATCTTTAGCCCACTCAAGTAGAGCCTCGGCCTTAGCTTTTCGATCGATAATCTTTCCAATGACTCGTCCGGATAGCTTTCCGTCAATGATCTCAAGGTCGTTGGCTCGAAAATAGTCCAGATTCAGTTGTTTCGCCAAAGGTTCGAGGATTTGATTGAAGCCACCTGAGACTGCCCCAATTCGCCCTCCAGCGGCGTGTACAGCGGAGATTAGCTCCTTGGCACCCAGAGTTAGCCGAACGGCTTCGAATGCCTGCACAAGCACGGATTCATCCAGTCCGGCGAGCGTTGCCACGCGGGCCCTCAGTGATTCCTCAAAATCAAGTTCTCCGCGCATGGCGGCTTCGGTGACGCTGGCAACTTCGGCCCGAGTTCCGGCGTAATCAGCCAGCAATTCAATGACTTCATCTTGGATGAGTGTTGAATCTACGTCTATAACAACTAATCGGTAACTCAAGGTGTGACTAGTGTACCTTTGGCTACCACCGTGATCCCGCTTTCGGTAACCGTAAATCCACGGTCAATATCGCGCTGTCGGTCGATCCCAACCGAAGCCCCATCAGCTACCACTACCGACTTATCGAGAATCGCCCTTCGCACCGTGGCATTTCTTCCGATTACAACGCCATCTAGCAGTATCGAATCGGTTACCAGGGCATGGCTGTTGATTTTGACCCAGGGTGACAGAACGGAACGCTCAACAATACCGCCGGATACCACCGTGCCAAGTGAAACGATTGAATCCGTAGTTCTGCCCTGATTACCTTCACCGTCGTGCACAAACTTTGCTGGCGGTAGATTGATCTGCTGGGTGAAAATAGGCCACTCGGTGTTGTAGAGATTAAAGACTGGCATTACCGAAATCAGATCCATGTGTGCGTCGAAATAGGAATCGATAGTACCGACATCACGCCAATAGCTCTTATCGCGGTTAGTTGCTCCAGGTATTTCGTTGAATGTGAAATCATAAACCCCGGCGTCGCTCCGAGCCACCATGTAGGGGATGATGTCACCACCCATATCGTGCGAAGAGTCCTCGAGGGTTCCGTCTCGTTCAATAGCGTCGATGAGAGCCTGGGCGGTGAACACGTAGTTTCCCATGGAAGCTAGAACTTCGTCTGGCGAATCGGGCAATCCTCGTGGATCGGATGGCTTTTCTTTGAAAGCGGCGATGACAGACGGATCTTTTTCATCGATTTCGATTACACCGAATTCTCTGGCAAGGCTCATCGGCTGTCTAATGGCCGCCACGGTGACGCCTTTGCCGGAGGCTATGTGAGCGTCGAGCATCTGATCGAAGTCCATTCGGTACACGTGATCGGCACCAACCACCATGATGTAGTCGGGTGTTTCATCCGACAGTAGGTTCATGCTCTGAAGAATGGCGTCGGCGGAACCCGAGAACCAACGCTTTCCGAGTCTCTGCTGTGCCGGCACCGAGGCCACATATGAGCCGAGCAGTGGAGACATGCGCCAGGTTTGCGAAATGTGTCGGTCTAATGAGTGCGACTTGTATTGGGTGAGAACCACGATTCTTCGTACGCCGGAATTAATCAAATTCGACAGCGCGAAGTCAATTAGCCGATAGCTACCGCCGAACGGAACAGCTGGTTTGGCGCGATCTGCGGTGAGTGGCATTAGTCGTTTTCCCTCGCCACCTGCGAGCACCATTCCGAAAATTCTGCGAGTTGCCATAGTTTGGATAGTAGTGGCAATCAGCAAAACGCGGTTAACATTGCGTAATGAGAATCGATCTGATCACTAAAGAATATCCGCCCCACATTTATGGTGGAGCCGGCGTTCACGTTAGTGAATTAGTGAAAGTTCTTCGCAAAACCATTGAAGTTCAGGTTCGTTGTTTCGGTGACGATCGTGATGAAAAAGATACGAGTTCGTACGCGCATCCGAACATTTTCGAGTCGGCCAATCCCGCGCTTCAAACTCTAGCTACCGACCTAAGCATGGTCTCTGACATTGCTGGAGCCGATCTGGTTCACTCGCACACCTGGTACGCAAATTTCGCTGGCCAGGTAGCCTCGCAGTTGCATGGCATTCCCCATCTCATCACCGCCCACAGCTTAGAACCCTTGCGCCCTTGGAAAGCTGACCAGCTAGGTGGGGGCTATCGAGTTTCGAGCTGGATTGAACAATCGGCTTATTCTTCCGCCAGCGGCATTATTGCGGTCAGCCATGGCATGCGTTCAGACATCTTGCGTGCCTATCCAGACATCGACCCCAACAAGGTTTCGGTGGTGCACAACGGAATTGACTTGGCGGCATTTCAGACAGTACGAGACCCTGATTTAGTTCGGTCACTCGGAGTGGATCCCGACCTGCGGTCAGTTCTATTTGTTGGTCGAATCACCCAGCAGAAGGGTCTGCCTTATCTGCTCAAAGCGGCTCGTGACCTTCCTGCAGATGTGCAGATTGTCCTTTGCGCTGGCGCTCCAGACACCGCAGAAATTCAACAGCAGGTTATCGATCTCGTTGAAGAGCTTCGCCGGACCCGCCAAAACGTGATTTGGATAGAACGACACCTGGCCCGAAATGAACTAGTGGCTCTGCTTTCAAGCGCCACGGTTTTTGCGTGTCCGTCGATCTATGAACCTCTCGGAATTGTCAATCTTGAAGCAATGGCCTGCGCAGTACCCGTGGTGGCAACAGCAACCGGTGGCATCCCAGAGGTGGTCGAAGACGGAGTTACCGGGATTTTAGTTCCCATCGAGCAAGTGCAAGACGGTTCGGGCAAGCCAATTGATGAAGCCAAATTCGTTGAGGACTTTGCTGCGGCACTGAGTCACGCGCTGGATCAAGCTGATCTAGGAAGTATGGGGGTAGCCGGCCGCCAGCGAGTGGAAAGCCTGTTTAGCTGGGAGCGAATCGCAGCAGACACTCTCGAGGTCTATCGGGGCGCAATCGATTCCTTCGCCTAGTATTTCGCTTATGACCCTGACACTTGACCTCGACGACGTATCGGTAACCCGTGATGGAAAATCGATCCTCAGCGGCATTACTTGGCAGGTTTTTGATGATCAGCGGTGGGTAGTTATCGGACCCAATGGTGCAGGCAAAACCACTCTGTTGAGACTTGCTGCTGCCCAGATACAGCCAACGGTCGGGACTGTTCGCATTCTTGACGAGAAAATGGGTAGCACCAACGTATTTGAATTGCGCACTCGTGTTGGATTTGCGTCGAGTGCAATGGTTTCACGCATCCCCAACAGTGAAACAGTGCTCGACGCGGTAATGACCGCAAGCTACGCCATAACCGGCCGCTGGAATGAAACTTACGAAGACATTGATGAACGGCGAGCCAGAAGAGTTTTAGCCGAATGGAATCTTGCCGAGTTGGCCGACCGGGCATTCGGAACATTGAGCGATGGCGAACAGAAGCGGGTGCAGCTCGCTAGATCAGTTATGACCGACCCCGAGCTTCTCCTGCTAGATGAACCGGTGGCCAGTTTGGACCTTGGAGCGCGCGAACAGACGGTAAATCTTCTAGGGAACTATGCCTCTTCGGAGTCAGCCCCAGCAATGGTTATGGTCACCCACCACCTTGAGGAGATTCCTGTAGGTTTTTCCCACGCACTGCTCATAAACGATGGTCAGGTCGTGGCACAGGGGGAGATTGACCGAGTTATAACCTCAGATTTACTGAGTGAAACCTTTGGGTTCGGACTGGTAGTTGCTAAAACTGCCGGACGTTTCCAGGTGCGTGCCACCTAAAACCTTCTAAACGAGAACTATTTCTGGTATAGTTTCTAAGGTTGCCACCGCAACATATCAAGACTTTTTCTCTACAAGGATTTATTCATGAAGGCTGAAATTCACCCTAAGTACGAAGCGATCGTTTTCCGCGACCTGGCTTCCGGCGTAGCGTTTCTAACTCGCTCGACCATTTCTAGCTCAAAGACCATTGAGTGGGAAGACGGAAACACCTACCCGGTTTACGATGTTGAAATTTCGTCGGAGTCGCACCCTTTCTACACCGGAAAGCAGCGCATCATGGACTCGGCCGGACGTGTCGAGCGTTTCAACGCACGTTACAAAAACTTCGGAGCGTAACAGCTCAAATAGAAAAATCCCTCGCAGTTGCGAGGGATTTTTTTTTAGTCTAGAGGCTTCTCGGGCCACCCGACCTGGGGAACAAAGTCAGTTTTTCCTGATTTGTGCATGAAATCTGCAAAGCTGAGATCGGATTCTTTTGACCAACCAATCTGAAGCTGGTGCAGTTCCTTAGCCGTTTCTGGCAACTCTCTGGAGAATTTCTTGGCTAATGCTTGCGCAATTTGTCCGGCAGCCACGGCGTCGGCAGTGGCATTGTGTGCGTCGTCAAGTTTCACTCCGTAGAATTCGGCAACTATTTCGAGTCGGCGTTTTCCGGAACGATAGCGATCTAGTTTCTTGTCGATCACCAGCGGGTCGATTATGGGGGATAAGTCTTCGGGCCAGTTCAGGCCAAAGAGGTTTGCGTGATTCCTTAGAATCGTGAAGTCGTAGGGAGCG
>CAIJWY010000031.1 GCA_903824455.1 uncultured Micrococcales bacterium | reverse complement strand
TGTGGATCGAGCACAAGGCCCAGGCCGCCGCCAAGGATCTGGGTGAGCCGATCCCCCGTCCGGTCATCGATGTCCTGCAGCACATTGTCCTGAGCCATCACGGCCTGCCGGAATTCGGTGCGGCCAAAATTCCGTGTGCCGCAGATTTGAGGGCCGCTGAGGATACGTAAACACCTTTAGCCTGTAGCCGTTTTCTGTGGTCGGCTCCGAGCCTTTCGGTGTTGGCATCGGAACCGTTTACAACAATGAAGTCTGTCGTTAGTTTTGCTAAATCGTTGAGATAAACAAACACTTCCTCTGGCGAATGGAATCTGTTTAGTTGATCAAATTGCAGATTGGTGAGCAGAAGACCATTTGGTGGAACCTTCTTGGCAATAAGTTTCCCGTAAGCCTCGTCTACTTCTAAAACAGCTAGGTCGTGAGACAGCCGCCCGAATAGGTCAACGTCGGCCAGCAGCGCGGAAGCCAACCCCTGCGGTATGTTTCCTCCGGCTGGGTTCGTTAAAACCTTGAGTCCCTGTGACCTAAGAATTGCCACCAACATAGCCGTGGTTGTTGATTTGCCATTTGAACCGCTAACAAAATAGATACCTTTAGCCATCCGGCCAAGAGTCTTTTGAAGGAACTTCGGTTCTATGAGCAGCGCAACACCACCTGGAATTGCCGAACCTCCGCCACGCAGTTTGAGCGCAAAGCGAAGAGCCTTGCCTACCAGAACCGCCAGCGGAATCATGCTAGTTTCCGCGGAACTCACTCAAACGCTGAGCTCGAGTCGGATGCTTCAACTTAGAAATTGCCTTATTTTCGATTTGACGGATTCGCTCGCGAGTAACGCCGATTTCCTCACCGATTTGATCGAGAGTCTTTGGAATTCCATCGATAAGGCCGTAGCGGTGTCGCAGGATAAGCGCTTCTCTCTCACTCATCGTGGAAAGAATTCTCTCCAGCTCGCGCTTTCTTGCCGCAGCGGTTACCGCCTCAAGAGGGCTTACCGCTTCGGTGTCTTCAATCAAGTCACCAAATTCGCTATCGCCGTCTTCTCCAAGTGGCGTGCTGAGGGAAATTGGTTCACGGCCATACTTCTGAACCTCAACCACCTTTTCCGGAGTCATGTCAAGCTCACGAGCCAGCTCTTCAGGAGTCGGCTCACGACCGAGGTCTTGAAGTAGCTGGCGCTGAACTCGAGCCAACTTGTTAATGACTTCAACCATGTGAACCGGGATACGAATGGTTCTAGCCTGGTCGGCCATGGCTCGCGTAATTGCCTGGCGAATCCACCAGGTTGCGTAGGTCGAGAATTTGTAACCCTTGGTGTAGTCAAACTTTTCTACGGCTCTAATCAAACCGAGGTTTCCCTCTTGGATTAGATCTAGGAACTGCATTCCGCGTCCGGTGTAGCGCTTTGCGAGGCTAACCACCAAACGCAAGTTGGCCTCAAGTAGATGACTCTTGGCGCGTTCACCATCTTTTTGAACACGTTTCAGGTCGTAAAGCATTTCCTTGTTAAATTTTGCTTTGGGGGCAGCCATTTTCTCGGCAGCGTAAAGTCCGGCTTCGATTCTCTTCGCCAACTCAACTTCGAGTTCAGCGTTAAGAAGAGCCACTTTACCAATCTGCTTTAGGTAGTCCTTCACCGGGTCAGCCGTAGCACCGTTGATAGCGGCGGTTTGAACCGGAATGTCATCGACTTCTCGGTTGCTTAGAACGAACCCTCCGCCGGCCTGAACGGCCTTTTCCTTTTCTTTGGCGTCGTGGTCTTGATCGTCATCCGCTGCTTCTTCAAGTTCGGTGATGTCAACATCGGCAGAAACTTCTTTAACGATGTCTTCGACAGCGATTAATTCAACCTCTTCGAGATCTTCATCGTCTTCGTCGACTTCCATGCCCTTAGGAACTTTTACGCCCTTAGCCTTTGCTACTTTCGTGGGCTTTGCAGGCTTAGCCTCTGGCCCGGCGGTCTTTACTGGCTTGGCCGGAGCCTTAGCGGCTGGTTTAACTGCTGGCTTCACTCTTCGTCTTCGTCTTCATTTTCGACCTCGTCTTTGTCCTCGTCTGTGTCTCCGTCGACGCCTGCATCGCCTTGTTCTCGAGTTGCGGGCGTTCCTACCGCCTCCGCTTG